>DASYVW010000610.1:0-3258 GCA_035936675.1 Gemmatimonadales bacterium | reverse complement strand
TGATCGTCGGGGTCGTTGAGCTCACTGAAGCCGTTGGCCAGCTCCCTTCCTCCGACGAAGAGCTCGAACCGCTCGGCCAGCTCAGGGTCGGCGCGATGCTCCTTGGCCAGCGGTGAAAGCGGCTTGGGGTAGTCTACGACGAAGGTCGGCTGCACCAGGTGCGGCTCGAGGACCCTCTTGAACACCTCATCCTGGAGCCGCCCGCCGACGAGCTCATCGACGGCGTCGGGCTCGGCACCCGAGCGAAGGAGAACCGCGCGCATTTCTTCGGTGGTCGCGCGTCGGAGGTCCAGGCCACACCGCTCGCGCACCCCATCGATGAAGCTCACCCGCGCGAACGGCGGGGTAAAATCCAGCGTAACGCCGCCCCGCTCGATCGCCAGGGTTCCCAGCGTCTCCTCGACCGCGCCGGCCACCATCGCTTGGGTAAGCGACATCATGTCGGTGTAGTCGGCATAGGCCTGGTAGAACTCGAGCATGGTGAATTCTGGGTTGTGCGTCCGATCCATCCCCTCGTTGCGAAAGTCGTGACCGATCTCGTAGACCCGCTCCAGGCCACCCACCAGAAGGCGTTTCAAGTACAGCTCGTCGGCGATTCGGAGGTACAGCGGCATGTCCAGCGCATGGTGATGAGTGACGAACGGCCGCGCCGCCGCGCCGCCATAGAGCGGCTGGAGGACGGGCGTCTCGACTTCCAGAAAGCCGCGTTCATCGAGGAACCGCCGGAGCAAGCGCACGACCTGCGAGCGGAGATAGAACACCTCTCGCACATCCCGGTTGACCGCGAGATCGGCGTAGCGCTGGCGGTATCGCACCTCGGTGTCTTGCAGGCCCCCGTATGTGACGATGCCGTCCTCCGTCTGCTGGCTCTTCCCCCGTGGCAACGGGCGAAGTGACTTCGCCAGGAGGGTGGCCTCGGACACCCTGACGGTGATCTCGCCGGCCTTGGTGCGGAACACCGTCCCGGTGATCCCGACATGGTCGTCGAGATCGAGCAGTTTGACCATTTCGTAGCGGTCGCCCAGGTCGTCACCGCGGAGGTACACCTGGATCCGGCCACTCGAATCCTCGAGGTCACCGAACACCACCTTGCCCTTGGGCCGCCAGGACACGATACGCCCGGCGATGGTTACGTTTGGCCCCTCGTCGGCCATGCCCTCCTGGTAGGCCGAGCGGGCCTGCGCGGCGGTGTGCGAGCGCTCGTAGCGGTAGGCGAACGGCTGCACACCCATCGCCTCGAGGGCAGCCCGATTCTCCCGGCGAGCGGACTCGACGTACGAACGCTCCTCCACCGTATTCACGCCGCCTTGCCTCCGAACCGCTTGAGGTACGCCTGGATGAAGGTGTCGAGATCGCCGTCCATGACCCGCTGTACGTCACCGACCTTCACCTCGGTTCGGTGATCGTTGACCATGGTATACGGCTGAAACACGTAGGAGCGGATCTGGTTGCCCCAGGAGTTATCGGTCTTCGTCGCCTCGACCACCGCGCGGGCCGCCTCCTGTTCCTCCAACCTCTTTTGGTATATGGCTGCCCGCAACATTTTCATCGCCGTCGCCCGATTCTTAGTCTGACTGCGTTCCTGCTGGCAGGAAACGACCGTGTTGGTCGGAACGTGGGTGAGGCGCACAGCGGATGAGGTCTTGTTCACGTGCTGGCCACCGGCGCCCGACGCACGAAAGACGTCCATCCTGATGTCTTCGTCGCGGAGATCGATCTCGATCGTATCGTCGATGTCGGGGTATACGAAAACCGAGGCGAAGGAAGTGTGCCGCCGGGCCTGGGAGTCGTAGGGCGAGATCCGCACCAGCCGGTGGACCCCCTTCTCCGCCTTAAGATAGCCATAGGCGTACTGGCCCTTGATCTCGATGGAGACCGACTTGATCCCCGCCTCCTCACCGGGTAGCAGGTCCAGCACTGATACCTCGAAGCCGTGCCGCTCCGCCCACCGCACGTACATCCGCATGAGCATCTCGGCCCAGTCCTGCGACTCGGTGCCGCCGGCACCGGGATGGATGGTGAGGAGGGCGTCGCGCCCGTCGTCCGGTCCCTGAAGCATAGCCTGAAGCTCGAAGGCCTCCGCCGCGGTCTGGAGCTCGTCCGCTTCGCGCCCGACATCAGCCAGCATACCCTCGTCCGGCTCGGCCTCGAGTAGCTCGGCCATCTCGAGCGCTCCCTCGAGCCTATGATGAAGAGTGTCGTAGGGGGTGAGCCAGTTCTTGAGAGACTTGATCTCCTGAACCGAGGTCCGCGCCGCCTCGGCATCAGCCCAGAAGCCGGGCAACGCCTGCTTGGCCTCGAGAGCGCTCAGCCGTTCGGCCTTCCCCGACAAGTCAAAGAAAGTCTCGGAGTTCAGCCACGCGGCGTTGGAGATCCGTCAGACGGTCGACGAGCTCGGACATGCAAATGACTCCCTGAGAGGTATGGAGTGAAAGTTAACGGAAGTGAGAAGTGACAAGTGAGAAGTGAGCAGTGAGAAGGAGGTCCCTCTCACTTCTCACCGGTCACCTCTCACCTCAAAAGATCTGGCGTCCGCTGGCCAGGATCTCGTTCAACGCTTCGCGGAAATAGGGGGTGGATTCAGCGGCGTCGCGGCCGACCTGGTCGGCGTATTCCTCCCAGCTCTTCTTGATCTCCTCCTCGAAAAGCTCCTTCAAGTTCCCGTCGCGGAGGCCCTCCTGCCGCTTACCCGGGTGGTAGACGACCATGTCGGAGATAAGCGCCCGGGCCAGCCGGCGCGCCTTGAGGGCGGGGTCTTGGGAGAGAAACGGATTGGCCGGCCGACCACCCGGAGCGGGCTTAGCCGCCGGACTCGGAGCTGCGGCAGGCGGGGAAGCCTTGGCCGGCAGCGGAGGGGCGCCGGCCGGAGCCGCAGGCCGTGCGGCGGCTGGAGTCGATGCAGGCGGCGTACCAGGAGCAGCCGGGGACCCTCCGGGGGTGGCTGGACGCGATGGCGCAGCGGGACGCGGCGGCGAGGCCGCCGGAGGGGGTGGAGCGGGCCGCGGGGGAGAAGGCATCGCGGCCGGCGCTGCGGCTCGAGTGGGCTCTGGCCGCGGAGGCTCCACCCTTGGCGGCTCCGCCTTGGGCGGCGGCTCAGCCTTGGGCGGCTCGACTCGAGCGCGTGGTGGCTCCGGACGCTTCGGTTCGGCGCGGGGCGGCTCTTTCGCCGCCGGACGCGATTGCTCGGCCTCACGGCGCACCGCGAACACCGCGCTGCACACCGCACAGCGTGCCCGGACCCCGGCCTCGGGCACCTTC
>DASYVW010000609.1:0-5052 GCA_035936675.1 Gemmatimonadales bacterium | reverse complement strand
AGCCACAGGAGGACACCTCATCCCGAGCCCTCGCGGAGCGAGGGAGAGGGACCTCGCCCGCTGATCCGGACCTTCAGCCAGATTCCTCATCCCGACCCCGAGCGGAGCGAGCGACCTCGCAGGACACCTCATCCCGAGCGGAGCGAGGGACCTTGCCGGCCGATCCGGACGCTCCGCTTACCGAGGCCTACGTCGATAACAACAACGGCATCCTGGTCAACTCCGGCCAGTTCGACGGCCTGGCGGTCCCCGACGCCAAGCGCGCCATCACCGCCTGGCTGGCCGAGCGGGGTGCGGGCAAGGCCGTGGTCAACTACCGGCTGCACGACTGGTGCATCTCCCGCCAACGGTATTGGGGTCCCCCGATCCCGATCATCTACTGCGAGGAGCACGGCGCTGTGCCGGTGCCGGAGAAGGACCTGCCGGTGCTGCTCCCTCTGATCGACGATTTCCGGCCGGACGACACCGGCATTTCACCGCTGGCCCGCCATGAGGAGTGGTACTTCGCGCCCTGTCCCGTGTGCGGCAAGCGGGGCCGGCGAGAGACCGATGTGAGCGACACCTTCCTCGACTCGTCCTGGTACTACCTCCGGTACCCGAGCAGCGAGTTCGACGACCGGGCGTTCGATCCGGCCCGGACCCGGGAGTGGCTCCCGGTCACTAGCTACATCGGGGGCAACGAGCATGCGGTGCTGCACCTCCTGTACTCGCGCTTCATCACCATGGTCCTCCACGACCTCGGTCTGCTCCATTTCGAGGAGCCGTTCCGGAAGTTCCGGGCCCATGGGCTGATCGTGAAGGATGGCTCCAAGATGTCCAAGTCACGGGGCAACGTCGTCATCCCGGACGAGTACATCGCCAAGTGGGGGGCCGACACCTTCCGGATGTACCTGATGTTCCTGGGCCCGTTCCAGGAGGGCGGCGACTTCCGGGACGAGGGCATCAGCGGCCCGCGGCGATTCCTGGAGAAGGTCTGGGCCCTGGTGGGCGAGGCGGTTCGCACTGGGCCGGAGGACGAGGCCCCGCACAGCGTGCTGGTCAAGTACCACCAGACGGTCAAGCGGGTCACCGAGGGCATGGAGCAGCTCCACTACAACACCGCCATCGCGGCGCTGATGGAATACGTAAACACGCTCCGGGAAGAGCGCTGCACCCATCGCGACCTGGTCGAGGGGCTGGTGCTCATGCTCGCCCCCTTCGCCCCGCACTTTGCCGAGGAGAGCTGGGAGCGGCTGGGGCACCAGGGCTCGATCTTCGACGCGCGCTGGCCCGAGTGGGACGAGGCGCTGGTGGTGGAGGACCAGGTCGAGGTGGTGATCCAGGTGAGCGGGAAGACCAGGGGAAGGGTGTCGGTGCCGCGGGACGCGGAGCAGAGTGCGGTGCTGGCGGCGGCGCAGGAGGATGCGGCGGTGCGGAGGTTTACCGAGGGGAAGGAAGTTCGGAAGGTGGTGTATGTGCCGAACCGGTTGCTAAACCTGGTGGTGGGCTAGCCTTTCCTCATTCCCAGGCCCCTCCGTTAGTCATTGCGAGGCGAAGCCGAAGCAATCCAGAGGAGCGAAGCATTATCTCACAGCCTACTTGGCGGCACCAGACAACGACGGACCAAACCGTCTTCATATGCAGTGAATGCAGAGCTGAGGTTTACGATCGATCCTTCGGAAGTACAGACGCAATCCAGCGACGTCTCCCTGGCAGCTTCGGAACTGGCCGCGGTTAGCGCGCCACCTACAAGCGCATGCAGCTGGCGGGCGCTTCAGCTCCAAGGAAGGTAGGAAGGTGCGCGAGCGGCCAGTCGCCGCGGCTGATGCGCGAGCCGTTACGTGGATTCCATTGCTCTATTTACGTCACGGACATCGCTCGGATCACGGTTTGATGCAAGGACTCTGGAGCATCCGTTGACAGACGTTCCTGCGGTTACGGCGCTTCGGGAGAGCTGCGAACGGTGGGTCTGCGACGGCTATTCGTTGGACATCAGGTACATCGCCCTTGCCACCTCGATGGGCAATGACATTTTCGATGCCGCGGTAGCCCTGAGCCCTCTGCCATCGCCGAGAGACAACAATCTTCGTCTCTCCCTGCCGTCCGTTGCCGTCGGGCAGGCACAGGCCTCTGCCGTTACCAAGGAAGACCTGCTAGAGATTGTCAAGAATGCCGTCGCAGGCTCCTTAGCCGCTCATGGCATTCAATTGACCCTTCCACGAGATGGCGAGTATCGCCACCAACTGGGGGTAATCGACCAGAACACTTGGTTCATGCCTTTGACCCTTCAAGTACTCGGCCGCGCGCCAACCACGCTCCCTGAGCGTAACACCCTCGACAATACACTCAGAACCTCCAGCCCGCCGTTCGACGGGTTAGATGACCTTTGCGCATGGTTGATGTTGCGCAATCCAGATCAGAGCTCCCTGAGTTCCATAACCATCACCGTCAGTCCGCCGGTAGACATGCGGGTCGATCTCTCATCACTAGTGGGCGGCACACTTCGAATGACGCTCCACGCCCACCCAAACGCTGATCTTACGTCGGTCCGGCTTGCCGTTCGAGCCGTACCTGGGGATGGGCTCACTGGCCGCCTTCACGTTGCTGATCGGATAAGGTGGGGCACCGTCGTCGAGGGCCGCTTGGAAGGCATAGTTGAGGTCCCACTCGGCAATGCGAACGGTGCATTAACCATGCTCATGATCGGATCTACCACCGTTCGGCGGCAGTGGTTTCTCGATCCAGCTAAGGCTGGCACCCCGCGATTGGCGGCTGTGCAGCAGTTTGACGCAGACCTTCGCATGATCCGCCAAGGTCTATTTGAAAATCCAGATTCCTCCCGTTTCGAGATCGCTGTCGCGGCCCTGCTGTTCCTGCTCGGCTTCTCTCCAGCTGTGCAACTCGAAACCAACTCTCCCGATGTCATTGTATCCACCCCGCAGGGGCGCCTCATCATCATTGAATGCACCACTCGCGTTGCGGACATCGTGACCAAGCTTGGTAAACTCGTTGACCGTCATGGTGCTTTAGTTAAAACGTTGCAGGCGGGCAATCAACGTTCCGACGTGGCAGCGGCTTTGGTATGTCGGCTCCCGAGAGATCAAATCGCAGCTCCTGCTCAAACGATCAGAGCGATGGGAGTACTTCTATTCGCTTCCGAGGAGCTTGAGGAGGGGATGCTTCGAGCGCGGTTCCCGTCAGATCCAGATGCGATCCTTATGCAGGCGCTCCAGGCTCTAGTGGGATAACGGGTTTGAACAGGTGATACCACCTATCTAGGGCATAAAGCTGTCAGGACTCGGCTGTCGGATTATGCACGGGCTGGCATCACGCCACCTCGCCCTGCAGCTTATGCGGGAGCGTTAGGTGGCAGCCTCAATGAGTAGCGACGATCTGAAGCGGGCATTGAATCTGGCAACTAGGTTTCGGGCTGCCATCGAAGCTGTGGACAAGGGACTTCCCTTAGCGTTAGCTCACTTCCCCCGAGGCTCCTGCGGGGATGCCGTGCCGCTTCTCGGAACCTACTTCATAGAGAATGGACTTCACGGTTTCGATTACATCTGCGGTGAATGCCACGGGCCCGTGGCACTCTCACGCCTGGCTGCAAAGGGGCCGCCTAATTGTGGACATCACAGCGGATCAGTTTCCTGAGATACGCGAGCGAGTCATTGTCACCGAGCACTCGCCTGGCACCAGGAGTTCGAAGTGGAGAGCCACGGAATGGCGGATTTCCGAAAGTACGATTCCCCGACAGTGGGACGGCTGGCAGGACCGTACTCAGTCCTGAACTCGCGCGCGGATGCCGCCTAACAACGTATTCAGCTGACGGAGCTTCAATCTAAGGAATTGTTTGCATCCCGAGGAGTCGCCGCAACTGAGGCGCGGTCGGTTAGGCCGCAGCAACTAGGTCCGTGGAGGTGAAGTGACATCCGGCTACGCCAGACCCCATCCCGAGGCCCTCTGGTGGCCGTTCTCGCGTGTACGATCCCAGGGCTACTGCACGCGAGTGCTCCGCGGGTCCAGCCGGTCGGCTGTCGCTTACAGCTCGCTAGGTAAGGCGCCTGGAATTTGGCTGGGGATGTGATGGATTGGACTTTATGGCCGCGGTGCCGGCCACGTTTCCTTTTGCGTGGCCAAGCGCTACGTTGGGAGACGCCTTCTTTTCCTCCGGCGAATCCCTGATGACCAGCTTAATAGACACCCTTCGCAACGCACTGGGCGACGCCTATCAGGTCGAGCATGAGCTCGAGGGTGGCGGCATGGCCCGGGTATTCGTCGCGACAGAGTCGGCTCTGGGCCGTCGCGTCGTGATCAAGGTCCTCCCGCCGGAGCTGAGCGAGACGGTCAGCGCCGACCGGTTCCACCGCGAGATCCGGGTCGCCGCCAGCCTTCAGCATCCTCATATCGTCCCGGTTCTGAGCGCCGGCAGGGCCGGTCACCTCCTCTACTACACCATGCCATTGGTGGAGGGCGAGACTCTCCGGACCCGCCTGGCTCGTGAGGGGGAGCTGCCGGTTACAGAGGCCTGCCGTATCCTGGCCGAAGTGTCGCGGGCGCTCAGCCACGCGCACCACCATGGCATCGTACACCGCGACATCAAGCCCGAGAACATACTGCTCTCACAGGGGCAGGCGCAGGTCGCCGATTTTGGAATTGCGAAGGCGCTCACCGTAGCCGCCGGCGCCGAGAGTCTGACCACCACGGGGCTCGTCCTCGGCACTCCGGCATACATGGCGCCGGAGCAGGCAGCGGGCGGGGCCGAAGCCGACCCGCGCGCCGACATTTACGCTCTCGGTGTAGTCGGGTACGAGATGCTCACGGCAACGCCGCCCTTTAGCGACCGTACTCCCCAGGCGTTGATGGCAGCGCATGCGGTCAGGCGCCCGGAGTCGCTGAGTGATCGGAGGCCGGCCGCGCCGGCGCGACTGGCTGCCTTAGTCATGCGCATGCTGGAGAAGCATCCCGCCGACCGACCTCAGAGCGCCGATGAGGTACTGCACGAGCTCGAGGCGGTGGCTGTTCAGACGGCACCCACGACAGTGACGGAAGGGTATAGGGGGAAGATTCGCCGGG
>DASYVW010000608.1:0-5902 GCA_035936675.1 Gemmatimonadales bacterium | reverse complement strand
GGCATCAGGCGAATCCCGGTGACGCTCGCGGCACTGCTTCTTCTCACACTCTATGGGCCTCTGAGCGTTACCAGCCTGGCCGTCGCCAGCCAGGGGCGGCGCCTGGCACGACTGGTCGCGACCCGCCCGACCGAGCCGACCGCTCAGGGCCAGCGGGATGGCCGCGAAGCCAGCGCCGCGCTACGGTTTCTGCTGGACCATGGCGCGCGCCGGGAGATCGCTGCGGCCGTCCCCGGCGAGCTGCCCAAGGTTGAATGGGATTCGCTGCCCGGCCGCAGGGACCGGCGCGATTCGGTGGCGAGTCAAATCCTCGCCGGGGCTGGTATGCGGTATGTCTCGGAGTACCCGTACTTGGCAGGGGGATACGTCTATCTCTATGCGCGGAAGCAGTCCGCCCTCCCGATCGGAGGGTACGAGTGGATGCTGAATGTTTCGGCGCAGGACACGGCCTTCACACTCGCGGGAGCAGACTCGGTGCGGGTCCGGTTCGACACCACATCAGGAATCGCCCGGGTCCGGGTCGGCCGCGACTCGCTGGTGTTCGACGTGGGCCGGCTCAGCAGCACGCTGGCGGAGACCTCGGATGTGCGGCGGTATGAGGTGCCGGCGGAGCGTCTCCGGGTCGAGGCCGCCATCCCCGGACGCCGGGGGGCGTTGATGCTCGAGTCGATCGAGGGAAGGCGCACTGGGAACACGGTGCGGGTGACCGGCTGGCGGGGAACGCTGTTTTTGGGACGTTAATGCGGTGACGCGCCCGACCACGCTCTAAGAGATGTATAGGTCGGCAACCTTGCGCCCGACATACATCCCCACGCCGGTTCCCACGGTGCTCAGCATGAAGGCGGTCATGGTGCCGACCGGCGCGCCGGCCCACCAGCCAACGGCGCTCCCCACGGTCGCACCGATAAATCCAAAGAGTTTCGTCATGTGCTGCGCCTAGTAGCCGGTGCGGTGAAAGGCCACCAACTTATCAGCTAGGTCGCCCGGATCGGTCGAGACGATCTGGCCCCACGGCCCCACGTAAATGCGTACGGTGGTCGCGCCGGGAATGGCGGTCGGGGACCAGGCAAAGCGCCACACCGCCGGGTGCTGGCGAAGCTTGGGAAGCTCATGCCAGAGGAAACTGGTGGACTGGGTGCCCATGCGAGGTGGCGGCGCCCCGAGCAGCATCCCGGCACTCGAGTAGGCGGCAGCCCACGAGGCCCCCATCGCCAGCGACCCCACGAACGCCAGGATCACGAGAAGCCAGAACAGGCGCGCCATGTTGCCTCACCGGTGAGTACACGTGCCTGGTGGAGTGCATCGCACGGGGGCGCTGCAGCCTCGAGGCATGTGTGACGAGAGTGCTGAATCTGGAGGGGCGGGGGCTTATGGGAAACTACGCGGGGCGGCCCCTCCGGGGCTAGGGGCGCCCGACAGCGCCTTGCGATATGCATGCTGCGTCTTAGCCCGGATATAACCGAGCCGCTGGTAGAATGGGTGTGATTCTGCCCGGGCTACGTTGCTCCGCACCGTCATCTGCTCCAGCCCCCGGTTCGTAGCCCACTGCTCCACCGCCGTCACCAGTCGGCGTCCCACACCCTGGCTCCGGTACGCCGGGTCAACCACGAGCCCGAGAATTTCGCAGCGCCGGCCGGACTCCAGGAGCTCCTGTTCCGCACCGTGAACCCACCCCACGACGTCCGACTCGGCCTCTGCCACGAAGACGGCGTCCTCTGCCCGGGCAAGCAAACGCTCGAGCCGCGGCGCGAGGCTGGAGGAGGCGACAGGGTAGCCCAGGATCTCGCTCAACTCTGCAAGACGAGCCCCATCGGCCGCCGTTGCCCTGCGAACGGCGATCACCAATCGGTCGGTCGGTAATCCTTCAGGAACTTTCCCCACACATGCTCGCCGGTGTTGATCCCGGTGATGATCGGGTCCACGATGCGCGCGGCGCCGTCTACGATGTCCAGCGGCGGGTGGAAACGGTGCTCCGCCACCTTCCGCGCCGCGAGCTCCGCGGGATCTTCGTCCGTCACCCAGCCGGTGTCCACGCTGTTCATGTGAATGCCGTCGCTCTGGTAGTCCGCGGCCGCGGTGCGGGTCATCATGTTCAGCGCCGCCTTGGCCATGTTGGTGTGCGGATGGCGGGTGGTCTTGAAGTTCCGGTAGAACTGGCCCTCGACGGCGGAGACGTTGACGATGTGTTTGTCGCGACCAGGCGTGCGCAGCATGAGCGGCTTGAGGCGCGCGTTCAGGATGAAGGGTGCGACCGCATTGACGAGCTGTACCTCCAACAGCTCTACCGAGGGCACGTCCGCCATCAGCATCCGCCACGAGTTCCGCTCGCGCAAGTCGAGTTGCTGCAGGTCCTGATCGAACCGTCCCTCCGGAAAGACATCCTGTCGCGGCTGGTGCTCCTCGGGCAGCAGCGCCACCTGCGACAGCTCCGCCGAGTTCGCCAGCCCCGCAATGCTCGGCAGGCGTCGCTCGAATGCCGCGAGACTAACCATCCCCATACCGGTCGGCTGCCGGTGGGTGCGCCAGGTCTCGTAGGCCCCCAGGGGCCGCCGGGCGGGCTCCGGCAGGTGCCTCAGCGCGGTCGTCTCGCGCCCCATCATGTGCCGGTAGAAATCGGGGGGACGACGCACGGTCTGGCAGGCGTTGTTGACGATGAAGTCGAGCCGGTCGCGGGTGGCGAGCAGCTCCCGGCAGAACGCCTCAACACTCGGCGTGTGACGCAAGTCGAGTCCGAAGATCTCGAGGCGGTCTCCCCACTCGCTGAAATCCGGCTCGGCGGCATAGCGGGTGGCGGAGTCGCGCGGGAAACGAGTGGTGACGATGAGGTGGGCGCCGGCCCGGAGCAGCTTGATCCCGGCCTGGTAACCGATCTTCACCCGCCCGCCCGTCACGAGCGCCACCCGGCCGCCGAGGTCGGCCAGCTCGGTACGCTTGGCGAAGTTGAACGCCGCGCAGGGGGGGCACAGCTGGTCGTAAAAGTGGTGCAGGACGGCGTAGTGCTCCTTGCACACGTAGCAGTGCTGCGGCTCGATGGCCTCTCGGAACTCGGGATCGCCATCCACCTCGCGCTGCTCGAAGCCGGTCGGTGGGAAGACGTTCGGGCTGGTGAACACCGCTTGCCGGCGCAACGTCCGGATTCCGGTCCGCTCGAGCATCCCGTCCTCCCGCTTCACCTTTTCCGCTTTCTGCCGGCGGATGGTGGCCCGCAGCAAATGTCGGCGCGAGGCGGCGTCCGGTGCGTAGACGTGCCCGGCTGCCTGCAGCAGGCGACGCTGGTCATCCCGGGGCACCTGGGCGAGGAGTCCCCGGTTGGAAACGATCGATTCGAGCAGCTCGATCGCGGCGCGGAGCCGGTCGAGAAACGCGGCCTCCGCGTCCTCGGCCGGGGGCCTGAGGTCTGTTGTCGGCATGGCGCGAAGTCTACAGCCGCTTGCGGTATACCAGGAAGCCCGACCGCTCGGCAACTTTGTCGTAGAGCGCCATCGCAGTCACGTTGGTCTCATGGGTCTGCCAGTACACCCGCAGGGATCCCGCGATCCTCGCCCGCTCATACACTGACTCGATGAGTGCACGACCGACTCCCTGGCCTCGCGCTGCTTCGGTCGTAAACAGGTCTTGCAGGTAGCAGGTCGGACCGATCAACGTGGTGCTCCGGTGAAAGAGATAGTGCACCAACCCCAGAAGCCGGTCGTCTTTCTCCGCGACCAGCGCATGAACCGGTTCGTAGGCATCGAAGAAGCGCGACCAGGTCACGCGCGTGATCTCGGGCGGCACTGTGCGCTCATAGAAAGTGTTGTAGCCCTCCCACAATGCCTCCCATTGGGCAAGGTCGGTGGGAGCTACGGGTCGCACGGTGAGCCGCTGGGACATGGGGACTCCTCAAGCCATCGATCTACAAGAGTTCGGCCAGGGCCGGATAGCGGGCGCGAATCACCGAGCCTATGGTTGGCTGCTCGCTCGCGAGTGTGAAGTCGCGAAAGTCGAACCCCGGCCCAACCGTGCAACCCACCAGGGTGTAACTGCCCGTCGAGCGGGCCGCCTGCCAGCGGCCGGCGGGCACCGTCCAGAGCGGGCGCTGTGCTCCATCGAGGGGCCCCAGACGATTGTGGTCCACCTGGTCTCCTTCCGGGGACGCCGACCAGAGATCGAGTGGCGCGCCCTCATAGAAATGCCAGACCTCGTCCGATTGGACCCGATGCCAGCGGCTCACCGATCCGTGCGGCAGGAGGAAGTAAATAGTCGTGAGTGCTGAACGAGGCCCCCGACCGTCGGCTGGATGGACGGTGGCACCAGAGCGGTGCACCTCGCCATAGTAGCCCCCTTCCGGATGCGGACCGAGTCCGAGCGTTGCGATGAGCGCCGCGGAGCGATCGCTCATTGCTTGTCGTGCTCGGAGCGGCGCAAACGGGTGAGGGCCCGATCGAGCGCGGCAGCAAAGGCCTGCCTGGCTCGTGCGTCGTAAGTGGGTGGCCCGCCAGTCACTCCTCCAGCCGTGCGTAACCGGTCCATGAAGTCCCGTACCGAGAGCCGCTCGCCGATGGTCTCGGCCGTGTGCTCCTCCCCCCGCGGATCCAGCACGACGATCTTCTTCGGCACCAGCACGGCAGCGAGTGGAATATCCTGGGTTACCACCAGATCTCCCGGTTCCGCGTGCTCGGCGATATACCGGTCGGCGACGTCTGCTCCGCCATCGACCCAGACGGCGGTGACGTGCGGATTTCCGACTGGGGCGCGCAGGCGCTGGTTGGCGACGAGGACCGTCGCGATCTCCAGGCGTTTGGCGGCGCGGAACACGAGATCCTTGACGTCCCTGGGCGCCGCGTCTGCATCGATCCAGATCCTCAGACCTCACTCTTGGATAGCTGTGCCGGCTCGCCACGAACCCGTAGCGACCGGAACAATCTCCCACCGGCTGCCGCAACATCCCGGACCGCTTCACTGAACGCCGCCTCGTTGGCCTTGGAGGGAGCGTTGAACCCGCTGATCTTCCGGACGAACTGCAAGGCGGCATCGTGCAGCTCCTGCTCGGTCGGCTCTTGGTGTGGGCGCCGCAGCTGCTTGATGTTCCGGCACATGATGGTCTCCTCCTCCATGGTTCGGCCTCGGATGGCGCCCCTTACCAGGCCATCCGGGGCTGCTACCGTTATATCCTTAGAGGTGGAATTTAGGGGATTCGGCTTCGGCCGCATCCCGGAACAGGAGCGGAAATGCCACCATTACGTTTACGCGGGATCACGCCGGTCGTGGTAGCCACCTGTGCCCTGGCAGCCTGCACCCATCGCGGGGCGGTGCGGACCACTCCGGAGCCGGCCCGCACCTACCAAAGCGAGCTTTCGGACAGCGCCAGGGCGAAGGCCGACAGCGTCCGCCATCCCTATACCCAGGCGGATGTTGACTTCATGTCCCATATGATCGGGCACCATGCCCAGGCCCTCGTAATGGCCGGCTGGGCGCCCACGCACGGCGCCGGAGCCTCGGTCCGCATTCTGGCCGAGCGGATCATCAATGCCCAGCAGGACGAAATCGCCACGATGCAGCGATGGCTTGGCGATCGCGGCAAGCCGGTGCCCGAGGCGCGCCCCACCGGGATGAAGATGATGATGAACGGTGTCGAGCATGAGATGTTGATGCCGGGAATGCTCACCGAGGCTCAGATGCGCCAGTTGGACCAAGCGAAGGGACCGGAGTTCGACCGGCTGTTCCTTACCTACATGATCCAGCACCACCGCGGCGCCGTCTCGATGGTGAAGGACCTATTTGGTACCAATGGGGCCGCCCAGGACGAGACCGTGTTCAAGTTCGCCAACGACGTCAACGTCGATCAGTCCACCGAGATCGCCCGAATGGAGCGCATGCTGGCCGCACTCCCGCCTGCGTGACGCTCCCCATGAAACCTCGCCTG
>DASYVW010000607.1:0-2178 GCA_035936675.1 Gemmatimonadales bacterium | reverse complement strand
GGGTCTCCTGGGCCCCGGCCGGGCCGGCAAGAACGGCGACACCGGCCAAAGCTGTAATCGAGATGAGAGTGTGATAGCGCATATCCCGCGAAGATCCAAGGTACGCCGCAGGCCGCATCCCACAAGCACCGCGGCTTCTTGACGGAGCGTGTACTCACCCGTATAGGTCTGTTGACCGAGCCATCGTTTTGCTAGAGGCACACTCGGCGAATCCGGCAGAAAGGAGCGCACCGATGCACTGGAGTGGATCCCGGCCGCGAATGTCAGGCGGCCTCGTTCTCGGGTATGGCCTCGTCGTGGGACTGAGCGCGTGTAGCGACAACAACAGCATCACCTCACCGCCAACGTTCGATCCCGCACCGGTGGTGACCTTCGACCAGTTGAAGACCGCGCTCGGACGTGCCGTCGGGAATCCGCCTGCCGGGAATGGCGGCCTCAACTTGAATATGTGGGCTACGGTGGTGGACACTGCGGGGGTCGTGGTCGCGGTGGTCTACACCGGTCAGAAGGAAGGGGATCAGTGGCAGGGGAGTCGTATCATCTCGGCCCAGAAAGCCAACACCGCGAAGAACTTCAGCCTGGACGCCGATATACAGGGCTCGGCAGGCTTTACTGGCTTGGCGCTCTCCACCGCCAATCTCTACGCGGCGACGCAACCTGGCGGCAGCCTCTTCGGTCTGCAGGAAGCTAATCCGGTCAATCAGGACGTCGCCTATGGCGGGGCCTTGTCGAGTTATGGCACCGCGACCGACTACATGGTCGGCAAGCGCATCGGCGGGACCAATGTGTTCGGCGGCGGATTTGCGCTCTACGACGCCAACGGCACGCTGGTCGGGGCCGTGGGTGTGAGTGGTGACACCTCGTGCGCCGACCATGCGATCGGTTGGAAGACCCGCTTCTATCTCAACCTCGACCTTGTCCCGGGCGGTGTGGGAGACGGCGGCGCAGACGACAACATCATCTACGACCTCGATGCGAACGGGGTGAGCGCCAGTGGCTTCGGCCAGCCGCATTGCCTGGACCCGACAACGGAGTCAACGGTCGCGGCGGACCTGCCGGTCAGCTTCCCCATCGGAGCAGCTCCCGCGCCTTAACGTGTAATCGACCCTGCTACCGAGAGAACCGCATCCGCGGCCCCGAAAGGAGCCGCGGATGCGGTTTATGCATCTCCGCTGTAGATGAGTTACCCTCGTAACTGCACCAGCCGCCGTTCGATAAATCTTGGATGCGGTTCCTGTCTAGAGAGGCCCATTGCCCGCTGGTGGACTCGATCGCTTTGGCAATTCTGCCGGATTGCCGGCACAGCTCTGCCCGCCCCGAGTGGGCCAGCGGATAGTTGGCCGGTTCGCCACGGCGAGAAGCTTGTTAATCCTCGGACCTCGCCGCCTTCTCCAGCACTTGGGCGACAGTATCGAGCAGAGCATCGGGAGCCACCGGCTTGACCAGGAACGGCTGATCCTTGCCCGGCGTCCCGCGGGTGAATTCGGGTTCCAATGGATGGCCCGAGATCCACACCAGAGGAAGGTCCGGGTATCTCCGGGCCAGCTCCCCCCTGAGCTGCAGTCCGCTCATGCCCGGCATCACCAGGTCGGTGATAACCAGATCTACCGCACCGCCTATTTCCTCCAATTCCCGCAGCGCTTCCCTGCCTTCCCGCGCGCTGAGGACTTCGTAGCCGTCGGCCTGGAGGGTCCGGGCCACAATGCCGCGGACCGAGTCTTCGTCGTCCACCACCAGAATCCGGCCCCGCGATCTTCCGCGGCTCTGGTCCGGCGGTCCAGTCGGCGACGCCGGGGCCGGTTCTCCGGTGAGCGGTATCAAAATCTTGATCGTGGTGCCCTTTCCCACGGCGCTCTGCACCTGTATGTGTCCGCCACTCTGGGAGACGATCCCCTCGACCGTGGCGAGTCCGAGGCCGGTGCCGACCCCGACAGCCTTGGTGGTGTAGAACGGCTCGAAGATATGGGGCAGTTGTTCCGGCGGAATTCCCTGGCCGGAGTCAATCACGGCCAGCTCGGCGTAGGCTCCCGGCTCCACTGCTGACTGGCTCTTGTCGAGCAGGTGACCGGGACTCACTTCCAGGGTCTCGGTGCGCAGCTCGATCGCCTTGCCGCCCGGCATGGCGTCCCGCGCGTTAATGACCAGGTTGAGCAGCACCTGCACCAGCTGGGCGCGATC
>DASYVW010000606.1:0-4659 GCA_035936675.1 Gemmatimonadales bacterium | reverse complement strand
TGCCGGCAGGCCGGGCCGCGTTCGCAGCGCGCGAGGCGCGAAACTCCCAGCGCTACTCGTTCGAATCGAAGCCCCGAAAGCTCGCGCCCAGTTACCAGAAAAAGCTCCGGGCCAACGAGCGCGCGTGGAGCTTCTTTCGGGCACAGGCGCCGTGGTATCAGCGCACCAGCATTTTTTGGGTGATGGAGGCAAAACGGGAGGAGACCAGGATGCGCCGACTCGACGAGCTCATCAGCAGCTCGGCTCGGGGTCAGGCGATCAAGCTCCTGGCCCGTGAGCGCCGTTAAGCTGCTGCTGCGGGAGGTTGCTCGATTGCCTTGAGGCGGACGGCCTCGGCGTTGACCAGTGCCATCTGGGCCTGCTGGATGAAAAGCAGCAGCGGGCTAGGCGACGGATCCACCGGAGTCGTGCTTGGCGTATAGCGTATGCGGGCCATCTTGATGCTCCTTGAACGGCTGCTCAGCCTCGCCTGCGGATTCGAACGCCATAGAGGCGCTCGCAACTTCCCGCCCTATTCCTCCCGGAAGCGAACCACCGTTTCATGGGCCACCCGTTGCAGTAATCGTACCGTGGCCGTGGGGATCTGAAGCCTCTTCCCCGCGACGGTTATTCTCGGGGACAACGTCTCCACATCCCTGCCGGTAAGTCCCTCATATACCACCAGGGCCGTGAGATACGTGCCCAGCTCCGACGGATGGAAGCCATCAGGGCCGTAGAGCGCGATCCGGGACCCCGCCGACCAGGCGGCGCGCCAGGCCTCGCCCGCGGGTAAAAAGACACCGCCGACGGCTTTCGCGGCGAGCTGGCTCGAGCGGCGTACCTCGTCGAAGCTGGCGCGCTTCGTGGCCGACGGCCACACCATCAACTGGGCGCTCCGGGCGCCGGCGTCCCGGATGTACGGCTGGAGCCACTTGGTGGCGAGGATCAGAGTATCACGATAGAGCGGCAGCGGCGTAGGACCCTGCTGGAGAACGACGTAGTCCCAGTGCCCCGATTTGATGACCTCGACCGCGTTGGTCCGGCCGGCGACATGATCGATGAGCGCCAGGTTGGGCGCGGCGACGGTCTCGGTCTGAATCGTGTCACCGGCAGCCAGCGCCATCGTGGCCACCGTGCCCGGAAGATCGTTGGTGTAGGTGAGACTGTTCCCGATGAAAAGCACCCGGTATACGCTCGGCCTAGCCGGTGGCGGAGCCGACGGCGATCGGCTCCCGGCGCAGCCGGCGATGCTGCCCAGGAGAACGAGCGAGAAAAGGCATTTGGTCAAGCCTGACTCCTCCACGATTCCAGAGCTAGGTTAGTTCCAACACTGCCACCTGCTATGGTGAAACCAAACTGACCGGAGGTCTGCATGCGAGCCTTGAAGTCATCCGTTCTCGCGGTGGCCCCAGCCATGCTGGTGGCGTGCTCAAAGTAGGGGCGACTTTACAAGCGCGACAATCGAGAGCAATCTAGGCATCCCCACACTCGACGGAGGCCATCATGCTTCGGTTGTGCATTCTCCAGCTCACACTGTTGTTGATCTGCGTCATCCCGGACGCCGCCGCCCAGGCCCCAGCCGACTTGCAGGAGGCCATGCGACTACGGAGTCAAGCGGTAGTAGACGCCGACGCTGCTACCTGGGACAAATACACAGCCGACGACTTCACCGTCGTTCTGGCCGATGGCAAGATGATGAACAAGGCCGACCGATTGGCGCAAATGAAGACCCAGAAGCCCGCGCGGCGCTTACCTCCGGAGCAGGTCCAGCTCAAGCATTACGGCGAGACCTACGTCCGCCGGTTTCTGGGCGACAACGGCTGGGTGATGGAGGTCTGGACCAAGGACAAGAGCGGGAAGTGGCGGGTCTCGGCGGTGCAAGTCACCCCAGCCGCGAAGAAGTAATCCTGGGAGGCTTTTCGGAAGGCTTGATCGAGAGCCACGCTACCATGCCCGCCGCTGCTGCCAGGGCGGCCGCCAGCAGCATGATGGATCGAAAGGCGTCCACGAAGGCGGCATCGACCGACTGCTCCAGGCTGCTCCGGAGCTGACTCGGTACCGAGCGGGGGATGGTGAGGGCCGCAAGCTTTCCCCGGTCCCGCCAGAGCAGCTCACGAACCTGCGGCGAAACGCCCAGGCTCTCCAGCTGGTGTGCCAGCGACCGGCCGAACCGCTGGTAAGCGACGAGGCCGAAGACGGCGATCGAGAGCAGCGCTGCGGTGCGCGAGACCGCGTTGTTGATGCCGGAGGCGACGCCGGCTCGCTCCGGACCGAAGGAGATCATGACCGCGGTCGTGAGCGGAGCCACGGTGCCGGACATCCCCAACCCGAGCGCGAGCATGCCCGGAAAGAAAGTGGTCCAGTACGAGCCGCCTGTCCCGGGCAGAGCCAGCAGGGCGAAGCCCGTGGCCGCGATCAGCGGCCCGATGATCAGGGCGCGTCTCACGCCGTAGCGATCGGCCAGCCGGCCGGCCCAGCTCGAGAGCAGCGACAGGAGCGCGATGAGCGGAAGCATGGCCGCCCCCGCCGCGGCCGGAGAGTAATCATGAACCTGGATCAGATCGAAGGGCACGAAGAAAAACGCGCCGCCGAGCGCAGCATAGAGCAGCAGGGTGAGGAGGTTGGCGCCGGTGAACGTACGCGAGCGGAACAGGTCGAGCGGCACCATCGGCTCAGCCGAGCGCTCCTCTACCAGGCCAAAGGCAGCCAGCAGCAGCGCCCCGCCGATGAGCCCGGTGAGAATGGCGGGGTGGACGAACCCCAGTCGCGGCGCTTCGAGCAGACCGAAGACCAGGCCACCCAGTCCCAAGGTGGCGAGGACGGCTCCCGGCAGATCGAGCCGGCGCGCCTTCTCGTCTCGGCTCTCCGGCACCGCCAACAAAGTGATCGCCAGCGTTACAACCGCGATCGGGATGTTGATCCAGAAGACCCAGCGCCATGAGGCCACCTGGATCAGCCAGCCGCCCAGGACCGGGCCTACGCCGGCGCCGGCGGCCGAGAACGCCGACCACTTCCCGATCGCCTGACCCCGGCGTTCCGCCGGAAACCCGGCGCCGAGGAGAGCCAGGCTGGTAGGGACCAGGAGCGCGCCACCGAGCCCCTGTACTGCGCGAGCAGCGATGAGCCAGTTGATGCTCGGGGACAGGGCACATCCAGCCGAAGCCAGGGCAAAGAGCGCGACCCCGACTGTGAAGATGCGGCGTCGGCCCACCTTGTCCGCCAGGGCGCCGCCGAGCAGCAGCAGCGCCGCGAGCGCGACCGCGTAGCTCTCCACCACCCACTGCACTTGGGCCGCGGTAGCGCCGAGCGCCTGCTGGAGCACAGGCAGGGCGACATTGACGACGGTGCCGTCGATGAACGCCATGCTGGAACCGAGAATGCTGGCCATCAGGATCCAGCGTTCGACGCCGGATTGGGCGCGTGCCGGAGTCGCTACCCCAACGAGCTCACCCCTGTTTGGGAGAGGAGAAAGGTAGCGTCCCCCGGCCTTGTCTCGCGGGAGCGCCCTGGCCGAAGTAGATTCGCGGCATGCCGTACCTTCTGAATAGCATGGCATCCAATCCGGTCACCCACCTTGCGCCGATAGACTACGCGGTCATGGCAGTCTACTTCGCGGCCGTCCTGGGCGTTGGATGGAGCCTCCGGCGGGGTATGCGGACCAGCACCGATTTCTTCCTCTCCGGTCGCTCGCTCTCCCCCTGGATTACCGGCGTCGCCTTCATCTCGGCCAATCTCGGCGCCCAGGAGGTCATCGGCATGGGCGCCTCGGGCGCCAAGTACGGCATCGCCACCAGCCACTTCTACTGGATAGGCGCTATCCCGGCGATGGTCTTTGTCGGGCTGTTCATGATGCCGTTCTACTATGGCTCCCGCGCCCGCTCGGTTCCCGAGTACCTCCGCCTTCGGTTTGACGAGAAGACCCGTACGCTCAACGCCGTCTCCTTCGCCGTAATGACGATCTTCTCGTCCGGCGTGTCGATGTACGCCATGGGCAAGCTGCTCAATCTCCTGCTCGGGTGGAACTTCGACGTCAGCATCCTGGTCGCGGCCGTGATCGTACTCGCTTACGTTCTGCTCGGCGGATTGACCAGCGCGATCTACAACGAGGTTCTGCAGTTCTTCCTGATCGTCTTTGGGTTCGCGCCGCTGGTGGCGCTCGGCCTGCACGCGGTCGGAGGTTGGGAAGGCCTCACGGCGCGACTGGCCGAGGTGGCCACGACACGAGGGCTGCCGGCCAACGCATACACCAGCTCCTGGGCCAACATGGGCGACGCGGCCCGGAACCCGATCGGGGTCGAATGGTTCGGACTGGTGATGGGTCTCGGCTTCGTCTTGTCCTTTGGCTACTGGTGCACCGACTTCCTGGTGGTGCAGCGGGCCATGGCGGCCGACTCGATGACCGCCGCGCGCCGCACCCCGCTCATTGCCGCGGTGCCCAAGATGCTGTTTCCATTTCTGGTGATCCTGCCGGGGATGATCGCACTGGTGCTCGGTGCCGAGCACGCCACCGGGATCGGCCAGGGCCTGGTCCCGGCCAAGCTCGCGGCCAGCGGCGCGCCCCTGCTGGATGGTTCCGGACGCGTGGTCCTGGACTATGATCTCGCCACCCCGATGATGCTGGTGCGGCTCTTCCCGGCTGGAATGCTGGGACTCGGCCTCACCGCGCTCCTTGCCTCCTTC
>DASYVW010000605.1:0-7680 GCA_035936675.1 Gemmatimonadales bacterium | reverse complement strand
ATCCTCTGCGCTTTGGAACCGGTCGGCGGGAACCTTCTCGAGCGCTCGGCCGATTGCGGCTTCAATCAGCGAAGGAACATGGGGACGTACGGTGCGTAGTGAGGGAGGCGGCGACTGGAGATGCTTGGCTGCGATCGCCTGCGCCGAAGGACCGGTGAATGGAGGCTCGCCGGCGAGCATCTCGTAAAGCACGCATCCCAGGCTGTACACGTCGCTTCGCCCGTCAATTTGATCTCCACCCGTCACCTGTTCGGGGCTCATGTAGGATGGCGTACCGAGGGCCAGCCCGGCCGAGCTCACATCATCACCCGCCGCGGCGTGGATTGCCCGAGCAAGGCCGAAGTCCGCGATCACGGCGTGGCCGGCCTCTAGGAGAATGTTCCCTGGTTTAATGTCGCGATGGACAACGTCCTCGCCGTGCGCGTAAGTGAGTGCCTCCGCGGCCTCGCGGGTGATACGTATAGCGTCTTTCACCGGCAGCGGGCCTTCCCGGCGGATTCGTTCGCGCAGGCTCTCTCCTGCCACATACGGCGTGACGTAGTAGAGCAGCCCATCAGCGCTGCCAGAATCGTGGACGGGTAGAATGTTCGGGTGGGCGAGCCGCGATGCGATGCGGATCTCCCGGAGGAAACGCGCGGAGCCTAAGGATTCGGCGAGATCTGGGCGCAGGACCTTGATTGCGACTGGGCGTCCATGCTTGAGGTCCTGAGCGAGGTAAACCGTGGCCATTCCTCCGCGACCGAGCTCACAATCGATCGCGTAGCGTTCTACTAATACGGTCCGTAGCCGTTCGAGCCCCGCCACCATGACATCGGATCCTGGGTGCCTGAGCTGCTAACATACGCCTCAGTCAGGACCTGAGCTAGCCGCGGTGCAGGTTGACGAAACCTGGGCCCGGGGTACGTTCTCCCGATGCACCGCCGCGCGCTATTCGCCCTCATCGCCCTGATCCTCGCTCTGATCCGCACCGCGCTAACCCAGCAGCCCGTGGTGGTGCACGCGGCGCGGATGGTGGACGTGACCACCGGGCAGCTGGTGGCACCGGCCACCGTGGTGATCGCCGACGGCAAGATCCGAAGTCTGGATTCCGGGGACCTGCCGCCCGGCGCGAAGACCATCGATCTCGGCGACCTGACCCTTCTGCCGGGTCTGATCGACGCCCACACCCATCTGACGTACGACATATCGGGAGACTGGGTCACCCGCTCGGTTCGGGAGCTTCCGGCCGATGCGGCACTCCGGGGCGCGCGAAACGCTCGCAAGACGCTCCTGGCCGGCTTTACCACCGTCCGGGACGTTGGATCGGTAGGCTTTGCGGACATCTCGTTGATGAAGGCGATCGATGCCGGATTCGTGATGGGTCCCCGGATGATCCCCTCCGCTCATGCCATAGGGATCACCGGGGGGCATTGCGACGATACCGGCTGGGCCCCCGGGGTGAACGAGCTGGATTACAGAAACGGGGTGGCCGACGGTGTGGACGAGGCGGTGAAGGCCGTTCGCTACCAGATCAAGCACGGCGCCAAGGTCATTAAGGTGTGCGCCACGGCGGGGGTGCTCTCCTTCGACGCGACAGTGGGAGCGCAGCAGCTGAGCGAAGCCGAGCTCCAGGCGATCGTGCAGGAGGCGAATCGGCACGGGCTCAAGGTGGCGGCCCACGCGCACGGCACGGAGGGGATCAAGGCGGCGGTCCGGGCCGGCGTGGCTTCGATCGAGCACGGCTCGATGATCGATGACGAAGCGGCTGATCTGATGAAGCGGCGGGGCACCTACCTGGTACCGACCGCCTATCTGCTCACGACCTTCAAGTTCGACAGCTTGCCGCCGTTGATCGCGGCCAAGGCGAAGCAAGTCGTCCCCCTGGCGCAGGAGAGCCACCGCCGGGCCATCCGGGCCGGAGTCAAGATCGCCTTCGGCACCGATGCCGCGGTCTATCCTCACGGTGACAACGCCCACGAGTTTGCCGTGTACGTCGGCTACGGGATGCGGCCCGCCGATGCTATCCGCACTGCCACCGTGAACGCGGCGGACCTCCTCGGCGTGACCGACCGAGGCGTGATCGCCCCCGGTAAGCTGGCCGATCTGATCGCGGTGCGCGGCAACCCGCTGGAGGACGTGCGGGTGCTCGAGCAGGTCCCGTGGGTAATGAAGGGTGGAGTTGTGGTGAAGTCGCCTTAGAGTATGTACCGCCGCAGGTCGTCGTCGCTGATGATCCTGGCCAGGCGCTGGCGCACGGACTCCGCGTCGAACACGATCCGCTTCTCGGGATAGTCGGGCAGCTCGAACAGGACCTCTTCCATCAGCGCGGCCATGACGGTGTGCAGCCGCCGGGCGCCGATATTCTCCATCCGGTCGTTAGCCATGAAGGCCACCCGCGCCACCTCCGCGATCCCGTCCACCGTGAACTCGAGCTCCGCGCCTTCGGCCGTCACCAGCGCCTGATACTGCTTGGTCAGGGCGTTCTCCGGCTCGGTCATGATCCGCACGAAGTCCTGCTCGGTGAGCGGCAGAAGCTCGACCCGGATGGGGAAGCGGCCCTGGAGCTCGGGAATGAGGTCCGACGGCTTGGAGACGTGAAAGGCGCCGGCCGCAATGAACAGGATGTGGTCGCTCCGCACGTAGCCGTAGCGGGTCTGCACGGTGGAGCCCTCGACGATCGGCAGCAGATCGCGCTGGACGCCTTCGCGGGAGACGTCCGGGCCGCCGGCCTGGCCCCGCTCGCCCGCGATCTTGTCGATCTCATCGATGAAGATGATGCCGTGGTTCTCCACCCGGTCGAGCGACTCGTTCACCACGTCGTCGATGTCCACCAGCTTCTTCAGCTCCTCGTCCACCAGGACCCGCCGCGCCTCCGGCACCTTCACGGTGCGGCGCTTCTTCCGCTTCGGCAGCATGTCCTGGAGCATCTCGGTGAAGTTGATGTCCGGGCCCTCGATGCCCTGGGGTGGCTGGATGAGCTCCATCATGGGGAAGTTCTGGGGCACGACCTCGATCTCGACCTCGCGATCGTCCAGTTGCCCCTCCGCCAGCATGGCTCGCAGCTTCTCGCGGGACCGGTGCCGCCGCTCTTCCTCTGGCGTGGGCACGCGCTCGGGTTTCGCCTGCCCGCCAGATGACACGACAAACACGGAACTCACTTCCGCCTTTTCCGCCCTCTCCGCTTTCTCTGCCGGCGGCGGTGCGGCGGGGAGGAGCAGATCCAGTAGCCGCTCGTCGGCCCGCTGCTCCGCCTGGGGGTAGACCTCGTCCTCCCGTTCGCTGCGCACCAGGTTGATGGCCGAATCCACCAGGTCCCGCACCATCGATTCGGCATCCCGCCCGACGTAGCCGACCTCGGTGAACTTGGAGGCTTCGACCTTGATGAACGGCGCGCCGGAGAGCCGTGCCAGCCGACGGGCGACTTCGGTCTTCCCCACGCCGGTGGGACCGATCATGATGATGTTGTAGGGGGTGATCTCGTCCCGGATGTCGTCCGGTGCCTGGGCCCGCCGCCACCGGTTCCGCACCGCGATGGCCACCGCCTTCTTGGCCGCCTCCTGGCCCACGATGTAGCGATCCAGCTCGGCCACGATCTGGCGGGGAGGCATCTCCTCCAGCCAGGGCATGGGCGCCGTGGGCTCGGGGGCCTCTTTGGGGATGGTGAGCTCTTTGGCGGGTTCGGTCATTCTGTAAGGTACAGCGTGAGCGGGGAAGGAACAGCGTTCACGCCTTCTCTTTCCCACTTACGCCTTTTTCTCCCGGCAGTTCGAGAATCGTGATGTTTCGATTGGTAAAGACGCAGATATCGGCCGCGATCTCCAGGGATCGCTGGGTAATCTTGCGGGCCGACCAGTCGGGCTCCGGCAGGAGCGCGCGGGCGGCCGCGAGCGCGAAGTTTCCTCCCGAGCCGATCGCCACGATCCCGTCATCCGGCTCGATCAGCTCGCCGGTGCCGCTCAGGAGGAAGCTGTGCTCCAGATCGGCCACCACCAGCAGGGCCTCCAGCCGCCGGAGCATCCGGTCGCTGCGCCAGTCCTTGGCCAGCTCGACGGAGGCTCGCGGCAGGTTCCCCGGATAACGGTCCAGCTTCTCCTCGAATTTCTCGTACAACGTGAGCGCATCGGCGACGGAGCCGGCAAATCCCGCCAGCACCTTGCCGCCCTTCAACGCGCGCACCTTGCTCCCCTGCGACTTGAAGACGGTCTCGCCCATGCTCACCTGACCGTCGCCGCCCAGGGCGACGCGGCCGTCTTTTCGAACGCCGAGGATTGTAGTGCCGTGAAATGTCGGCATAGTCCTTGTCTCTTACGCCTTCACGCCCGCGGGTGCGCCTGGTTGTAGACCTTCTTGAGCCGCTCGACGCTCGTGTGGGTATAGATCTGGGTGGTACTGAGAGAGGCGTGGCCCAGCAGCTCCTGAACGGCACGGAGATCGGCGCCGGCGTCGAGCATGTGCGTGGCGAACGTATGGCGGAGCGAATGCACCCGCAGCCCATCGCCACCGATCGCGTCGAACATGCCGTGTATGATGCGCTGGATTCCCCGAGGCGCCAGCCGCTTCCCTCGCCGACTCAGGAAAATGGCCCGACGGTCGCCCCGGGTCCGGGCGACCACCGGGTCCCGGAGGTTAAGATAGCGCCGCAAGGCGAGCACCGCCCGCGAGCCGACCGGAACGATCCTCTCCTTCCGTCCCTTGCCGCGAACCTTCACCTGATCGGATAGCAGGTCGAGATCCTCGACGTTCATGCCACTCAGCTCGGAGAGCCGGATGCCGGTCGAATAGAACAGCTCCAGAATGGCGAGGTCCCGGGTGGGCCCCAGCTCGTCGCCCCCCGCCCGCGACTCGGCCCAATCGAACAGGTTTTGGGTTTGGCTCCGGTCCAGATAGGTCGGCAGCCGCTTCTCCAGCTTCGGCACTTTGGCCGCGCGGACGATGCTGTTGGGGACGCCGTGATGCTCCTGGAGATAGCGGTACAGGCTCCGCACCGCCGACAACGCCCGCGCCGCACTGCGCTTGGCCAATCCACGCCGCTGCAGCTCGCCGAGAAAGCCGCGCAGGCCGAGCCGGTCGATGGTAGTCCAGCCCCAGTCCCCGTAGTGCCGGTCGCAGAAGTCGGTGAAGGCCTCGAGATCTCGAGTGTACGCCTTGACCGTATGCGGCGAGACATCTCGCTCTTTCTCGAGGTGGACCAGATACTCGGTCAGCTCAGGACGAGCACTCATGCGTGGCAAGACAAAGGCAATTGGCCGCAGATGAACGCAGATAACCACAGATTGCTCCGACTTAGCTGCAAGCCTCCGTGATCTCTATCAAGCTGCTGAATCATTGTTTCAACGGCACACCAACTTGGTCCGCTTTGGCTCGCGATAAGAGTCAGGATCATCTTCGTCACATCAGTATGCTTCGTACTTCGTCACCTGCTCTCGTCCAACCGGGAGGCCCATGAGCCAACCGTGCCCGGAGTCTGTCCATCGCTGTCCGGCGACAACTAATTCTCCACGGCTGGCAGCGACACGTCCACCGATCGATCGGATGTGCTCCGTGAAGGCGCCGCTTTTGACAGCGCTCAGGATCTCCCGGAGTGACTCATTTCTCAATGGTAGGCCGTCCAGGAATTACGACCGAGCTGTAACACAAACCTACCCGGTATGTCGACTCGCAGACGTATTTCAGCGGCCCGCGGATTTGAGGGCATGATCCTGACATCATAGTCAGGAATTGGCGGGTTTGGGACTATGATTTCTAGAGTCCTGCCCGCAAGGGAATGTGCCCAGGCAGCGACCATGTCAATGAGCTGCTGGCGGGAGTCGTTCTGCGTCCCTACCGATGTGCGGATGTCCATGACCTTACCCTAACACCGTTGCTCTCATGGGTACTCTCGAATCATCGGAGCTTGGCAGAGGCCGACGAACTCTGCCGGTGTGCTCTTGAACAACAGTTTGCCTGAGAGTCGCCACGCAAGAGGAACCGCGGAAGGACTGCGGAGCGATCCGTTTTTATCCGCGTTCATCTGCGGCTAATTGCTCTTTGTTGTGAATCCCTACGTCTTCACGCCACGCGGCAAAGTCTGCCTGCGCCCGCTCGACCAGCAGTTCCCTCTTCCGATCCTTCTTTACCCTTCCGGGCAGCGGGTCAAGTAACCCGAAATTCGCGTTCATGGGCTGAAAGTGACTCGGGTCGGCTTCACGGAGATAGCGGTAGAGCCCGCCGAGCATGGTTGTTGCCGGGGGGACCGCTACCGGGAGGCCCTGAAGCCGGCGCGCGAGGTTGATCCCCGCCAGGAGACCGGTGCCGAGCGACTCGGTGTAGCCCTCCACGCCGGTGATCTGTCCCGCAAAGAAGAGCTGGTCGTCACCCCTTGCCGTGAGCCCTGGCCCGAGGCTGGCCGGACTGTTCAGGTACGAGTTCCGGTGGATGCTGCCGTAGCGGAGGTACTCGGCCGCGTCCAGACCCGGAATCATGCTGAACACGCGCTGCTGCTCCGGTATGCGCAGCCGGGTCTGGAAACCCACCAGGTTCCACATCTGTCCCGCCCGATCTTCCCGCCGGAGCTGTACCACCGCATACGGCTCCCGCCCGGTGCGGGGATCGGGCAATCCCACCGGCTTCATCGGCCCGAAGCGGAGGGTCTCCCGGCCGCGCCGGGCCATCTCCTCGACCGGCAGGCAGCCCTCGAAGTAGGGCACCTCGTCGAACTCATGACCGTGAAACTGATCGGCGGCGATGAGCGCGTCGATGAACGCCTCGTACGCCGCGGCATCGAGGGGGGCGTTCAGGTAGTCGTCGCCATCGCCCTTGCCGTAGCGGGACAGCGCGTACAACCGTCCGTGGTCGAGCGAGTCGGAGGACACCACAGGTGCTATGGCGTCGTAGAACGCGAGCGCCGATGAGCCGAGCCGGGCCGTGAGAGCGCCGGCGAGCCGTTCCGAGGTCAGTGGCCCGGTGGCGATGACGCCAGGTGAGGGGAGCTGATCCACCTCCTGGCGCACGAGGGTGATGTTGGGATGGGCAATCACCTGCTCGTGCACCGCACGGGAGAACACCTCCCGATCGACGGCCAGCGCGGTGCCTCCCGGGACGCGCGCTCCATCGGCGCACGGGAGCAGAATGCTCCCCAGGGCGCGCAGCTCGGCCTTGAGCAGGCCGTGGGCGTTGGTGAGCTCCACCGATTTAAAGGAGTTGCTGCAGACGAGCTCGGCGAGACGATCGGTCTGGTGAGCGGGAGTCTTCGTCTTCGGCCGCATCTCGCACAGGGTCACCCGGACGCCGCGCTCGGCCAGCGCCCACGCTGCCTCCGAGCCGGCGAGACCTCCGCCGACGACCGTGGCGTTCACGCCAGGGCAACCTCTCCCGGTTCGGCGACCACGATGCGGTGGCCGCACTTGAGGCAGGTGCGGCTCTCTCCATCGGCCTTGCTGATCTTCTTCTCCATGCCGAGCCAGCCGCAGCTGGGGCAGGTCTCCGGCACCGGCCGGTTCCAGGTGGAGAAATCGCACGCCGGATAACGCAGGCACCCCCAGAACGACTTGCCCCGCTTGGTGCGCCGCTCGGTGAGATCGCCATCGGGGCACTTGGGACACTTGAGTCCCATCGGGAGCGAGCGGGTGCCCTTGCACTTGGGGTACGTGGTGCAGGCCAGGAACTCGCCGAAGCGGCCGAACTTGATGACCATCGGCGATTTGCAGTTGTCGCACACCTCAT
>DASYVW010000604.1:0-3853 GCA_035936675.1 Gemmatimonadales bacterium | reverse complement strand
CACCGGCTGGCCGGCCGCGAAGGTCATTCTGCAGAACGGCGGCGGGAAGAAGAACGCCTGTTGCAGCGGCTCGACCATCTTCTTTCGCGCGCCGACCGTCGAGGAGCCCAGCGTCCCGTTGGCCACGCCCCAGTTGTTGCTCCAGTCGGTACCCGCCGTGCAGGTGGGCGCTGTCCCGGTCCATCCCGGCGCGCAACCATTGAGGGTGAGATAGGACGCGCCGGTCGCGTTGTTTCCTCCCTGCCGAACGATGATGGTGCCGGTCAAGGGATCATTGAGGAAGACGGTGCTGTAGTTGCCGCCATGGCCGAAGGTCTCGGGCGACAGGCGTTTGAAGCCCGCGGATTGGGTCCACGTGTCGGTCGCGTTGTTTTCGTAGACGACGCCGAAACCCGCGGCAGCCGCCGCAGGAAGATTGCCGGTGATTTTGGTCAGCAGATCCCAGTATTTCATCGGCTCTATGTTCTGGTTGTCCCAGATGCCCAGCCTGCCCGCCAGCCGCAGCACGGCGGCGCCATCGCGGCCGTACCACCTCGCGATGCCGGTGGCCTGATTGAATTGCTGAGCCTCATCGGTGTAGATCAGCGCGGTGGCGATGGGCGACCCCATGCCGGTCTGCTTGATGTACTGGTCGTATATGTCGGTGAGTTTCTGGCCGCAGGCTCGCTGAACCACGTAATTCAACAACGCATGGCCGACGTTGCTGTACTCCCAGATGCTTCCCGGTGCCAGCGCCGGCTCCCGGTTCTGCTCGGCCTTGGCCCGGGCAATGGTGAAGGCGTCGCCGGGATAGGGATACCTCGTCCCCCCACTCTTGGCGTGCTCGAAGGCGAGCTGCCAGCCGCGGTTTTCGTTGCGGCATACCGTGCTGCTGTTGCCATAGTCGCAGACGCCACTGGTGTGCGTGGCCAGCTGCTCGACGGTGATGTCGGTCCAGGGGTAGCTGGTGCCCCAGCGGGCGCCGTCGCCATGCTCCAACCAGAGCGACGCCGGGTCCGTGAGGTTCACCCCGCACTTGCTCATCGCGTGCACCAGCGTGGGTGCTCCCAGGAGGCCCTTGGTCGCGGAGTACACCGAGTAGGCCGTGGTGCCGCCCCGGTCGTAGATCACCTTGTCGTTGCGGATGACGATAAAGCGCCGGGTGTAGTGCTTGGGACTGCTGATGGTGCTCCAGATCGACAGCAGCGTCTTGGTGCAGCCGAGCTGCCGGGTGCTGCCACACATGCCCTGACTCTCGGGCGTGGCTGAGCCCCAGCCGAAGACCCCCAACACCGCCGCCGCGACGCTCGCGCGAGGCGCTGCCGCGGGGGCGGCGGGCGGCTCGGTGACCCGGCACCCGATGGCGAGCACCACGAGCGGTATCGCGAGTATGGGTCGAGCAAGCACGCGGCCTCCGGGCTCTCGGGGGGTTGGCTCGTGTCGAATGGGAGGCTACAGTAGGTGCGGCGTACCGGAACTGTCAAGCACCAAATGGAGGACTCGATGATACGCGTACTGGCCGGCCTCGTGTGGCTCTCGGGTCTTTCACTCGCGGGCTGTAGGGACGCGGTGGACCAGGGGGCGGACGAGCCGGCGCTGTCGGCCGCGGCTACGACCATCATTTGGGTCCCCAAGTCGCAGATGAAGCAGATCGCCAGCACCAAGGGATGCGACTCGTGGACTCCGACCTGGGCGCCGGACGGAAATCTCTACACCGCGTACGGCGACTGCCGGCCGAAGGGAGCCCCGCAGAAGCTCGGCATGGGGTTCGGCCGGCTCTCCGGGTCAACCGGATACGGCATCACCTTCACGCCGGTGCCGACCGGCGATCCGCTGAATTGGGACGACGCAGCGACCGGCGCCGGTGTGGAGGCGCTGGGCGACGGCCCGGCCAGCGAGAAGCCGGCGGGGATGCTGCACGTCGATGGCCGGCTGTGGTACTGGATCCGGAACATCACCCCCGGCGCCGGCACCGGCGTGCGGTTGAAGTACTCAGCCGATTACGGCTCGGCAACCCCCCAATTCACCTGGGCGAGCTGGAGCGTGCCCGAGATCGGCTACGCCTCGTTTGTCCAATATGGCAAAGGATACTCCGGCGGCCCCACCCGCTACGTGTATGCCGTCATCCCGATGCGGTCCAGCACGACGGGCAGCGTGAGCAACAGTGCGTACGACCTGATACGGGCATTCGGACTGATCCGCGGATCCCGCAGCGATCTCACGGTGCAGGGCAACTGGAAGTACTTCTGCGGCAGCGCGACCACCCCGGCGTGGTGCTCCTCGTTGGGAGCGGCGAAGCCGGTCGTCTTCGTGGCGGGGAAGAAGTTCGCTCCCCGCGCCGGCATGAGCTGGAACCGGCCGCTCGGCAAGTTCATGCTTTCGCTGGTCTACGATCCGACGCCGGCCACGACGGGCGACAGCCCCCGCTTCTTCGGCGGCCTCATGGTCCTCATGGCTCCGGCGCCCTGGGGCCCCTGGGAGACCGTGTTCCTGAGCGCAGGCACCTGGCCGGGCGGCACCAGCAGCAGCGCCTGCGGGACCACCGGCTGGGGCGCGGGCGAGCGGGCGGACATTCCCACCAAGTACATCAGCGCTGACGGCAAGACCTTCTATCTCTTCAGCTCCGGTGGCGACTGTCTGTCGATCGCCCGAGGGGTCCTGACCCCCTGATCGCGTCTATCGCTGGACGCAGCTGGTGAGCGGGCGCTTCCGGGCGATCACGCCCAATGCCTTCGCCGCACTCTGGATGTCGGGCCGATCGTGGAAGCCGCTCCGGAAGTTGGGCCCCCAGGACCAATCCACCGACGCGCACACGTAGGGCTCGGTCATCGCCACGGACTTGTAGTACATCAGCTCCGCCGCGCTCATCTGGTAGAGGTCGGGCCGAGTGCCCGGCAATGTGGTGCCGGGAACATTGGGGAGACACCAGCCCCGAGCCGCCGGCCCGCAGCCGCCGTTCAGGAGATTGAGGCCGGCCACCAGCCCCAGGTGTTGCCGCCTGGCCGATGCCACCTGGGAGCCGAAGAACTGCTCCGGTGAGCCCCAGCGGGGACGCGGACCGGGATACTGGGCCCAGGCGGTGGTGAGCCACTGCCAGTGGGGTCGCGCCTCGAGCTGAGTCGGCAGCGCGCGGATCACGACCGGCGCGTCGGGGCACCTCGCCTGGATCACTCCCGCAACCGTATCCCACTGGGCCAGCCTGGTTGCGAGCGGCGCCGGTCCCCACCCGGCATCGGTCACGTCGTCACCGATATAGAAGGCGACGATGGTCGAGTCCTGCACCCGGCCGCAGAGGCCGGGCCAGGGCCAGCCGTCGAGCTCGGCTCGAGCGGCCTCGACGCTCAGCGCCCCGGTCGAATCCTTGAGCTTGGCCAGCCGGATCTGGGCGAACGTCCTGCCGCCGCACTCGCGGGTGCGCTCCAGATCCCGAAGCACGGTGGCGGTAAAGACCGGGATGGTGGTGCCGGTGTAGCCCAGGGTGCAGAGGCTGTCGGGCGGCAGCTGGCTGGGACCATTGGGAAGCCCCAACACGACCGGGGGCCGCACCGCCCACTGCGAGTCGGGGAGGACCAGGACGGTGGTGACCACCCGGCCCCGGCTGTAGAAAGTGGTGTCGCCCAGCTTGCTGCTATCGGCCCAGGACGTGGTGTAGCTCGCCGCCTCCGAGGTGGCGGGACGGAAGGGTCGGACGAGGGAGGCGCTGCCGGCTGCGATGAGCAGCAGCGCGGGTAGTGGTCGCATTGTCGGGTCCTCCGAAGTGAAGCGGTGCAGTCATCGCGAGCCGCCACGCTAACGCGCCTCGCAATGACTGCCTGTCCGCCTGTCCGTCTATGCCGCCGGCTTGATCTCGCCACCTTGCGGTGGTGTCGGCGTC
>DASYVW010000603.1:0-2077 GCA_035936675.1 Gemmatimonadales bacterium | reverse complement strand
GAGATCACCAGCCAGAAGGGGAACAAGGCCAAGGGACGCCACATTCTGTTCCCGATCGAGGTGACCGGCCAGCACCGTGATCAGCTCGATGCCCAGGCGGACAGTCTGGAGCGGATTGGGGCTGAACGCGCCGATCCGGCCGCACTCGATACCGTGGCCCGCGCTCTCAAACTCTCCATCGGCAAATCCGCTCCCGTACAGCAAGGCGGCAAAGTCCAGCTCGGGCCGCTCGTGATCCCCGATGCCGGGGTGTGGGCCTTCCAGGCCAAACGGGGGGCCACCAGTCCGGTCATCGAGACTTCCTACGCATTCTACATCTTCCGGCTGGATAGCCTGCAGGATGCCGGAGTGCCGCCGCTCTCCCAGGTTCGCGCCGCGGCCACCCATGAAGTGCGGGAGCAGAAGAAGTGGGAGCAGGCCCGGAGCCTGGCCAAGGACTACATGAAGCGGCTCGAGGGCGGGGCCGGCATGGCACAGGCGGCCACTGCCATGAAGCTCCCCCACCGCGAGTTTGGTCCGTTCAGCCGGCTCAACCCTCCGCTCACAAACCCGATCGTGGTAGGCACAGCCTTCGGCCTGGAAGCGGGCAAGAGGAGTGGAATCCTCGACACCAAGGATGGCATCTACGTGCTGGAGACTCTCCAGCACACCAAGGCCGACTCCGCTGCGTTCGCCAAGGGGCTCGACGAGTACCGGGCACGAGCGATCAACCTGGCACGGCAGGAGCGGGTACGGAACTACATTACCGCTCTACGGAGCGCCGCCAAGATCGTCGATAATCGGGAGAAGGTCTTACAGACGGGCGGCCCGCAGGCACAGCGCGGGGTCTAGCTCAAAAGACGGGAAGGAATAACGAAGCCCCGGGACGCTTTCGGTTCCGGGGCTTCTGTTTCCTTCCCGTCTTTCCCGCCCTTCCCAACTTTCCCGTTATTGCGACAGCCGCTTCGGATCACCCGACGTGTGACTGGGCGGCTGGGTGCTATCTGGCTGGCGCGGGGGGAGATTGTTGCGCTCGTCAGGGCCCATGATGGCATCCTGAGTATCCGAAATGCTACGCTTGAACTCCCGAATGCCCTTGCCGATGGACGACCCCACCTCCGGCAGCCGCTTGGCGCCGAAGAGGAGGAGCGCGACTATCAAAATGAGCAGTATCTCCCACATCCCGAGATTACCCACAGGACCCCCTAGAAAAGCGACCGGGCGATCAGATAGGCCACGAGGACCCCGACCAGGCTCAAGAGGGAGACGTGGAACCCGATCGGACCCAGGGTGAAGCTTATCACCAGGAGGTCCCCCGAGATAGGCCCGAAGACGGGAGTGGCCGAAGTGGTGAAGAAGTCCCGCGCCGCGCTTTCCGGCAACCATCGCCGGAAGAATTCCGACAGAAAGCCGCCGACAATGAATCCGGCGATGAGCACCCAGAAGTAGAACCTGGGTCGATGTGGTCCGCTTGGCATCAACGCCTGCGATCTATGACGTAGGTAATGCTCGCCCGCAAGGCGTCACGAGCCGTTGAGGGCGGCAGCACATCGAGCTCGGCCTCGGCCACCTGAGCCAACCGCAGGGCCCGGTCCCGGGCGTACTCCAGTCCGCCGGCCCGGGCGACCGCCGTGATGACATCCGCGATCTGGTCGTCGTTCGGTTCAGGCGAATGCAGCAGCCGGGAGACCGCGCGGCGCTCCGCCTCATCCATTCTGGGCAAAGCCGCGATCAGGGGAAGCGTCACCTTGTGCTCCCTGAGGTCGGAACCGAACGGCTTGCCCGTGACCGACGCGTCCTCGGTGTAATCGAGCAGGTCATCCACGATCTGGAAAGCCATCCCGAGCGCTTCACCGAACCGCCGCAGCGCTCCCCGCTCGGCCGCACCGGCGCGGAGGGCACCGATCTCGCAGGCGCCTGACACGAGCGAAGCGGTCTTGGCCCGGATCAGGAGATCGTACTGTTCCTCCGAGAACTCCAGCGGATCGTGGGCCAGGAGCTGGCGCATCTCACCCACGGTCATCTCGTTGGTGACCCGGCTCAGCACCCGCAAGGGCTCCAGGTCGTCCAGACGCACCAGCTCGATGACCGCTCGCGA
>DASYVW010000602.1:0-2955 GCA_035936675.1 Gemmatimonadales bacterium | reverse complement strand
CTTCTGCGGCGCGTCCGCCGGCCGGCTAGCCTCACCAACTGGCGCTAGGGAGGCGAAGCCGGGCGCTGCGGCGGTGGTGCAATTCGTGCAGGCCGCCCACCTCATGCAGCGCGCCACCGCCGTCCCTCGCATCACCTTCTCCGCCCGTGACGCCACAGGCTTCGTCAAAGCGGTCCAAGTCCGGGTCCCGGCCTACTTCGCCGAGCGCGGGCTCTCGGACAAAGGCGGCGCGCGCATGGCCGTGAAGAGTGCGACACTGCTCGCGCTCACCCTGGTGCCCTACGCGCTCATCCTCTCGGGTCGCTACCCGCCGCTCGTCATGCTCGGCCTCGCGGCCCTCATGGGGGTGGGACTCGCCGGCATCGGCTTCGCCGTGGCGCACGACGCGCTGCACGGCGCGTACTCGCACTCCCCCCGGATCAACGCGCTCATGGGTTTCACCTTCGACCTGTTCGGCGCCAACGGCTACATGTGGAAGATCACCCACAACGTGATCCACCACACCTACACGAACATCGATGGCGTCGACGAGGACCTCGCCGTCTCGCCGCTCCTACGCCTCAGCCCGAGCGCGCCGCTCAAGCCCTGGCATCGCTTCCAGCATATCTACGGCTGGCTCGCCTACGGCTTCGCGACCCTTTTCTGGGTCTTCGTGAAGGACTACAAGTACTTTCTCCAGCGAGACCTCGGGCCGTACCGTGACATCCGGCACCCCAAGAAGGAGTGGGCGGTATTGATCGTGGGGAAGCTGCTGCATTACGGGTGGTCGCTCGCGATTCCGCTCTGGGTGCTGCCGATCCCGTGGTGGCAGGTGCTCCTCGGTGTGCTCGTGATGCATCTCACCGCCGGCACCATTCTCGGCGTTGTCTTCCAGCTCGCGCACGTTGTTGAGGGTGTGGACTACCCCGCGCCCGACGCGGGCGGAGCGATGGAACACGCCTGGCTGGTGCACGAGATGGCGACGACGGCGAACTTCGCGCCCGGCGCGGGGCTCCTCTCGTGGTATGTGGGCGGGCTCAACTACCAGATCGAGCACCATCTCTTTCCGAAAGTCTGCAGTCTCCACTATCCCGAGATCAGCCGGATCGTGAAGCGGGCGGCCGAGGAGTTCGGCTTCACCTATCACGAACAACCCACGCTCGCCTCGGCGATCGCCTCGCACTATCGCATGCTCAACCGCCTCGGCCGCCCGCATTCATAATCTTGCACGCCGAAGGAGCTGGGCGTTGATCGCCACGACTACCGTGCTCAGCGACATCAGCACCGCACCGACCGCCGGCGACAGCACGATACCCTTGGATGCCAGCACACCAGCCGCGAGCGGAATCGCCAGGATGTTGTAACCCGAAGCCCACCAGAGATTCTGCACCATCTTGCGGTAGCTGACCCGCGAGAGCTGAATGATCCGCGCCACGTCTCGGGGATCGCTCCGCACCAGCACGACATCTCCGGCCTCCACAGCAACGTCCGTTCCGGCTCCAATCGCGATGCCGACGTCCGCCGTCACCAGGGCCGGAGCATCGTTCACTCCATCGCCGACCATACCCACTCGCTTCCCCTGTTTCTGGAGCTCCTGGATCCTGGCTGCCTTGCCTTCGGGAGGCACCTGGGCGAACACGGTGTCGATCCCCAGCTCCCGCGCTACCGCCTCGGCGACCGGCTTGGCGTCTCCGGTAAGCATGACGACTTCGAGCCCAAGCTGGTGCAGCCGTTCCACCGCCTCCCGCGATTCGGGCCGAATGGCGTCCGCCAGGGCAAAGGCACCGAGCACGCGTCGCCCTTCCGCCAGGTAGATCACGCTTTGTCCCCGCTGCGCGGCTTCCGCAGCGAAGAGGGCCAGTTCGGAGGGCACGTCTACCCCGATCCGTTGGAGCAGGTTGGGACCGCCCACGGCGAGGCGACGACTGTCTACCGTCGCTTCTACGCCGAACCCCGGACTCGACTGAAACCCTTCTACCGTCGCGTGGAGTAGCCCGCGTTCTTCCGCCGTGGCAACCACAGCCCGCGCGACTGGATGTTCCGAGTCCCGTTCAACCGCAGCCGCGAGTCTGAGCGCGTCATTCTCTGTCAATCCTCCCGTCGTGTTGATTGCAACCACTCGATGCTCCCCCCGGGTGAGGGTGCCCGTCTTGTCGAAGACGATCGCGTTGAGGGATCTCGCCTCTTCCAGGCCCCTCCGGTCCCGGATGAGCAATCCGTTGCGCGCACCGAGAGTGGTGGAGATTGCGATGACGAGTGGGATCGCCAGTCCCAAGGCGTGAGGGCAGGCGATGACCAGCACGGTGACCAGCCGCTCGACCGCATAGGACGGGTCTGCGCCGAGGGCGAGCCATACGACGAGGGTGATTGCACCTGCGGTGAGGGCAACGAGGGTGAGCCAGAAGGCAGCCCGGTCGGCTAACGCCTGGGCTCGAGAGCGCGAGCTCTGCGCCTGGTCAACCAGCCGCATGATGCGGGCGAGGGTGGTCCGGTCGCCTGTCCCCGTCACCTCGATCCGGAGCGATCCGGACCCGTTTACCGTGCCCGCAATGACCCGGTCACCGGGCTGCTTTGGCACGGGGCGACTCTCGCCAGTCACCATCGCCTCGTTCACCTCGCTGGACCCAGTCCGCACCACTCCATCAGCAGGGATACTCGCACCGGGACGGACCAGCACGAGATCGCCCTCATGGAGGGCCGCTATTGGAACCTCCTCTACCCGCTCGATATCATCAGCGACGATTACTCGTGTGGCTGTATTGGGCAGGAGCTTGGCAAGCTCGGCGAGCGCTCCCTGCGCCTGCATGATGGAGCGCATCTCGAGCCAATGCCCGAGGAGCATGATGGTGATCAGCGTCGCCAGCTCCTCCCATAACGGCATCCCGGGGTAGCCCAGCGTAACCGCTGCGCTGAACGCGAAAGCCACCGTAATGGCCAAGGCGATCAGCGTCATCATGCCGGGCAGGTGGTCGCGCA
>DASYVW010000601.1:0-1507 GCA_035936675.1 Gemmatimonadales bacterium | reverse complement strand
GGTAGCTCCGCCGAGCCGGGAATACCCACTGCCACGGCCACGAGGACCCGCCTTTGGGTACTTGGCATCCAGACCCCCAGGTATCTCGACCCATCCGCCCCCTTTGGCCAAGTCACGACCATGCAACACCTGGACCCGCCTGAGATGCTCCCGGAGTGGCTCCCGCACCGTCTCGGGGATGACGGTGACCCGGTCTTTGCCGCCTTTACCCCGCCGGACAGTCAACTCGCCCCGCTCCAGGTCGAGGTCCTTCACCCGCAACATCAAGCACTCGGTCACCCGAAGCCCACTGCCGTACAGCAGCAGGCCCACCAGGCGATGGGTGCCCTGAAGCAATCCCAGGACTCGCGCCACCTCCTCCGTGGTCAGCACCACCGGCAGCGTGGTGGGTAATCGCCCCCTCGGCAGACGCCCCAACCCCTCGAGCGATCGGCCGATGACGTTGCGGTAGAGAAACAGAAGCGCGCCGAGAGCTTGCTGCTGGGTGGCCGCCGAGAGGTTTCGCTCCACCACCAGATGACTCAGGAATTGCCGCACCTCGGCGGGGCCCAGTTCGGAGGGGTGCCGGAGGCCACAGAAACGGACGAACCGCTTGGTCCAGTAGACGTAGGCGGCTTCGGTGCGCCGGCTCAAATGCTGGAGGCGCAGGTTGGACTGCAACGATTGCAGGAGGCGCGACTTGTACTGCATTCGGGCCTGCTGGAGATGACCTCGGCAATATCGAGCTGCCGGTCCCAGCCGCCCGGATCAATACTATCCGACCTGAGGCCGAATAACGCGGCCGGGATCAAGTGACGGACAGCGAAACCGGAACGCCGAGGAAATGTCTATAGCGCCCCACCGCCCGGGACAGCCCGCGACCCTGGGCAGCTGTGAGGGGGCTCAGCGTTCGTACCTCCATCGCGACTCCCTTGGCACGCGGGAAGATTCTCCACGTACCCGCGACCTGCCCTCCGACCACCAGCGCATGCTGAAGGTTTCCGAGTGCGTATGCGGGCCGCGGCACTGCCCGATGATCCCGGTACGCTACGAGGTATTCATCATAGATGGGCAACAGATGCATGGTGGCCTTGGGGAGCGGCTTGCCGCCCGCGTCGCGGCCGATGGTCCAATACGTCAGGCCGTCCACGTCGCGAGACCGGGCCCGGTTCATCTCCAGTCCGCGTCTGGCGTCGGCGGTCGTGAGTCCCGACCACCAGACGAAATCGCGGATGGTGGCGGGCCCGTGACTCCTGAAGTACCGGCGCGTCAGCTCGGCGAGCGCCTCATCCCGCTGGAGGCGTGCCGCGGAAGGTGCCCGCTCGGCGACAAGCGCGTAGGTGGACTGCTTGCCACGGCGAGGGCCGCTGCAGATCAGTCCCTCGAGCTCGGCATACATCGCCATGTGCGCCAGCGCCATGGACCCGCCGGGTAGTCCGGCGCGCTGGAGATGAGCGCCGAGCTCGCGACGGGTCAGACACCCGGTGTCGCCCAGGGCACGCTCGAAGACGCCGGCCGCGCGAGTCAT
>DASYVW010000600.1:0-8191 GCA_035936675.1 Gemmatimonadales bacterium | reverse complement strand
CGATCTGTTGCTTCTGGCTGGCAAGGGCTATCCCTTGCCGACGATTTTGTAGTTCCTGAACTCGAAAACCCGTACCCCGGTTACCCGTTCGATAAGCCCGGACAGGTAATAACGCAGGAACCCCCAACGAAAACGCCGCGGCTCGACCGTCCGCTCGGGATCGTGGCGCCGCGCCTCTATCCAGCGGCCTGCTACCAACGGGTGGGTCCCGGTAAATCGCCGGATCCCGGGGATCCACGCGAGCAACGGCCGGCTCTCGTCGGCATCACGCCAGGGATACATGGTTCGGCCGAGGTCTCGTTTCTCCCGCAAGGCGTGCGAAGGCCGAGCCCAGCCGTAGTGAAACATCTCGGCGTCGGTGAGCTGCGCGCGGATCTTCCGGTGGTCGGGGCCCACCCGGAACCCTTGGGCGCCTTGGTACGGCCGGATGTCCAGCTCGGGCGCCAAGCGGACCGCTCGCACTTCCCGACGGTACCACCGCCGATGGGTCGCGATATTCTCGAAGCCGCCATAGAAATGCAGGTAGCGAACCAGAAGTCCCTCGACCCGCTCATCCCGGTCATACCGCTGGATCGCGGCAGCCAGCTCCCTGGCGCCGCGTTCGTGCAGCACCTCGTCGGCTTGGATGTACACGCCCCAGGGGTGGGCGCACGCCCGCATTGCTCGGTGGGTCTCGATCCCCAGAACGGTGTTCCCCCGAGTCATGTCCCATTCGGTTTCCACGATCCGGATCTTCCGGTCGCCGATGGAGCGCACCAGCTCGAGGGTCTCGTCCTCGGAACGACCGACGTTGACCACCACCTCGTCGCAGATCGGCAGAATCGAGCGGATGCTCGCTTCCACCGGGAAGTCGAGCTTGATCGCGTTTCGAACGATGGTGAACCCGGAAACTTTGGCCACTATCTCTCCCAGGCGGTGAGCTGGAAAATTTGCCCTGACCCGAAGGATCGGAGCAAGGTCACCGTCCAGCATCGAATTGCCTGCTTGGCGACCGGCCCATACGGCCGATACATTGCGCCGGCATGCACATCGCCCTCTACTTCCATGGTCGTGTTCCCGTGCGCGGGTACGGTGGAACGCAGCGCGTGGTCGTATGGCTGGCTCGAGGACTCGCGCAGTTGGGACATCGCGTCACGCTGCTGGCGGCTGAGGGCTCGCAGATACCCGGACTCGCCATCGTGGGGCTCGATCCTCGGGCAACCAGTCGGCCGGGGTTCGATCTCACTCCGTTTCTCCCCGGTTCACTCGACCTCCTGCATACCCACGCCCCGCTTACCGCACCACCCGACTGTCCCCACGTCTTCACTCTTCATGGCAATCTTCGGCCGGGGAGAGCGTCGCGCCCAAACACCATATTTCTGAGCGCCGACCATGCCAGCCGTCATGGCGCCAAGGCGTTCGTCTATAACGGGGTAGATCCGTCCGACTTCGTGTTTCGCCGGGTGAAGAGCGACTACGATCTCTTTCTGGGGCGGCTTCACCGCGTGAAAGGGTATCGCTGGGCGATGGCGGGCGCGAAGCGCTCGGGAACGCGCCTCCTCGTGGCCGGCGGCTGGCGGTTAAGCCTTCGCCGGGGTTTGCGGTTCGTCGGCGCGGTCGATGGCGAGCGGAAGGCGGATCTGCTTGCGAGTGCCGCGTGCCTCTGGATGCCCGCGCTCTGGGATGAGCCGTTTGGGCTCACCCTGATAGAGGCGATGATGAGCGGAACTCCCGTACTTGGCACCAGGCGGGGCGCACTTCCCGAGGTGGTCACGGACGATGTGGGCGCGCTGGGGGACACCCTCGACGAGCTGATAGAGCTGCGCTCGACGATCGAGCGGCGGGATCCAGGCGCATGCCGTGCCCGGGCAGAGCGCTGGTTCAGCCACACCCACATGGCCGAGGAGTACGTGCGCATGTACCAGCACTATTTGGCGAGCGGAAACCTTCCCGAAGGGCAGGTGACGACATAAAAAATCACAGAGGCGTGCTGACGACCGGCTCCTCATCACGGAACTGCAGATCGTATAGTCGCCGATACAGTCCACCGGCCCGGAGCAGCTCCTCATGGCTTCCGCGCTGCACCACTTTCCCGTCGTCGAGTACCACGATCTCGTCCGCATCCCGCACAGTCGTAAGGCGATGGGCAATGACGAGCACCGTCCGCTGCCGCATCAGACGCTCGATGGCCTGCTGGACCAGACGCTCCGACTCGGAGTCGAGCGCGCTGGTCGCCTCATCCAGGATCAGGATCGGCGGGTCGCGGAGGAGCGCCCGGGCAATCGCGATCCTCTGGCGCTGGCCCCCGGAGAGTCTGGTGCCCCGCTCGCCCAGCAACGTGTCGTACCCCTCAGGCAGACTGGCGATGAACCCAGCCGCGTTGGCAGCCTGAGCCGCAGCCTCGACCTGATCCCGAGTGGCGCCGGGCGAGCCGTAGGCGATGTTGACCTGGACCGTGTCGTTGAGCAGAACCGTGTCCTGGCTGACGACTCCCAGCAGCGCCCGAAGCGAGCCCCGGGTGAGCCGGGTGAGCGGGACGCCGTCCATGAGGATCTGGCCGCCGATAGGATCGTGAAACCGGGGGAGCAGGTCCGCGGCGGTGGTCTTCCCTGCCCCGGACGGCCCCACCAGGGCAACGACCTTCCCGCGCGGCAACCGGAATGACACTTCGCTCAGCACCAGGTCGCCGTCACCGTATCGGAACGACACCCGATCGTAGACCACGTCCTGCTCGAAGCGCGCGGGCTCCTCCCCCGGCCGGTCGATCTCGGTGGGCGGCTGGTCGAGGAACTCGAACACCCGCTCGGCGCTGGCCAGGGTGACCGCCATGGTTGCGGGGAACGACGCGATGGTCTTGAGTGGCGACGTGAGCTTGAGCGCGGCCATGAGGAAAACGATGATGGTCTGCGGCGCGAGCGGTGCGGCCAGCCCGACCAGCCCCGGCTTGGTTCCGGCCCAGATGATCAGAATCACCAGGAACCCAGCGAAGATCTCGGTCAGCGGGCTGGTCAGCGAGGAGAAGCGTTGAGTACGGATGACCCGCTTCCGGTAGCGCTCGGCCTGCCGCGCGAAGCCCGCTGCCTCCCGCTTCTCTTCCCCATACGCCCTGATGAGCCGGATGGCCCCGAGTCGCTCCGAGACGGTCGCCGTGATCTCCCCGCGCTCCTGCGCCCGTGCCCTTGCATGACTGCGGAGGCGGCGTAGAAGCACCTGGAGTCCAAGGACGAGTAAGGGCACGAACGCGAGCGTGAGCAGGGTGAGGCGCAGTGAGATCTGGCTCAGGATCACCAGCGTCGTCGCGACGACGATGAGATTCTGAAAGAGTGACAACAGCGACGCTGTGATCACCGTCTTGGTCTGGTCCACTTCGGTGATGATCCCCGAAATGAGCTGGCCGGCCTTGACCCGCTGGAAGAAGCCGAGCTCCAGCGTCAGCAGATGGGAGAAGAGCTTCGTTCGCAGGTCGCGCACGAGTCCTTCCTGGGCTCGCACCGAAATCTGGGTCGAGGCGTAGCTCAGTACGTTCTTCAGCACCAGCCCGACCACCAGGAGCACGACCAGTCGGGCGGCGGCCTGGCCCGGCGTCGCTCCGGCGACGAGAGGCTCGACCATGCGGTCCACCAATGCCTCGAGCCGGGTGGATCCGGTCCGAAGCTGGCCGGCCGTACCAAACAAATGCTTGAGTAGCGGGATCAGGATGACGAGGGTGAAGCCATCGAGCAGTGAGGCCAGAAATGTGGTGGCGAGTCCGAGACCCAGAAGGCCGCGGTACGGCCTGACCAGCCGCAGGAGTCGGAGCTCGGTCCGCACGCTATCCCTGACGTGGTGTCAGCAAGGCGATCGGCAGGAGTACCTCCTCGGGCGACACCCCACCATGAAGAAACGCCCCGCGGTAGCGCGCCTGATACTCTCGCAGCTTGGTCGGGTAGACGAAGAAGCGGTCACCCGTCGCCAGAAGCAGCCGGGTTCCAGGAGTGCGCGCGGGTAAGCCGAAGCTCGGCAGGTCGTCCACCGCCAACGCTGAGTCGGGGTCCTGGGCCCGGAGATCCTCCCCGAATTTGTAGCGCAGGTTCGATGTCGTGTCCCGCTTGGCAAAGACCGTGGCCGGCGTATGGCAATGGATCGAGCCGTGATCCGTCGTGAGCAACACCGGAACTCCGCGACGCTCGGCCTCTCGCAGGGCATCCCATAGAGGGGATCGCTCGAACCAGGTACGGGTCAGATTGCGGAGCGCGGGTGTGTCCCGAGCCACCTCGAACAGGGTCGAGTTCTCGGTTCGGCCGTGGGTGAGCTGGTCGATGAAATTGAACACCAGCGCCGTGACGCCGTTCTTGGCCAGGTGCGCAGGCAGCCGCTTCAGCAGTCCTTCGCCGTCCGCGGCAGTGAAGACCTTCTCGTAATGCACCGGAACCGCCCGGCCTGTGAGTTCCCGCAACTGCTCCGTCAGCAGCTCGGCTTCATGGGCATTGAGGCTCGCGTCCTCGTGATCGTTCCACCACTGGGGATAGCGAGCCTTGATCTCCGCCGGGAAGAGTCCACTGAAGATGGCATTGCGGGCGAAGGGAGTGGCGGTCGGCAGGATGGAGAAGTAGTGCGCGGTCTCGATATCGAACCTGGCACTGATCAGAGGGCGGATCATGGCCCACTGGTCGAGACGGAGGCAGTCCACCACCACGAGCATGACCCGGCCATGCCGGTCGAGCACCGGTCGCAGGAACTCGGCGCCGATATCCACCGAAAGCGGCGGCCGGTCACTGTCGCCCTCGTGCAGCCACTTGGCGTAGTTCCGCTGGAGGTAACGGGCGAAGTCTTGCCGCAGACTGTCCTGCAGTGTGCGCAGTGCGTCCTGGAGCCCCGGCTCGTCAGCCTGGCCGAGCCGGACTTCCCACTCCGCCAGCTCCACCACCAGCTCGATCCACTCGCGCCATGCGAGGGGTCCGCCCCGCCGGGCTTCGAGCTCGCGAAAGCGGGTGGCGAAATCGCGTGACAACCGCTGCTGGCGGATCCGGTCGCCCTCGAGCAGCCGGGTAACCACCGAGAGGATCTGCCGCGGATTCACCGGCTTGATGAGATAGTCGGAGATGTCCTGGCCAATGGCGTCCTTGAGCGTCTCCGGTTCTTCGCTCTTGGTCACCATCACCACCGGCATCCCGTTATCGATGGCACGAATGGCCTGAAAGAGGTCGAGCCCACGGCGCCCGGGCATCTGCTCGTCCAGCAGGACGACACCGTACGGCTGGCGCTGAAGCAGCACCAGGGCGTCATCCCCGTGGGTGCTGGTCTCGACCGCGAAGCCTTGCTCTTCCAGGAACAGGATGTGCGACGTGAGGCTTTCGACCTCATCGTCCACCCACAGGATGCTTTTGGGACGGGGCATGCTCGAATCTTAGCGACACGCGGTGAGAAGCGAGAGGTCTTACCGCTCACCTCTTACCGCTACAGTTTACCGCATGCTTCCAAACGTTTTAGTCGTGCGCTTCAGCTCGATCGGCGACATCCTCCTGACTACACCCCTGCTCCGCGCAATCCGGCGTCGCCATCGGGACGCACGAATGACGGTGCTCACCAAACAGGCCTACGTCCCGCTGCTCAGTGACAATCCACACGTGAATCGGATCATCGCGCTCGGACCGGGCCGGTCGCTCCGGAGCCTGGCCGCGGAAGTCAGAGCCAGCTCGTTTACCCATCGCCTCGACCTGCACGGCAGCCTTCGCAGCCGCGCCCTCCGGGCAATGGCCCCGGGGCGCTGGACCTCGTATCCGAAGCACCGCATCGCTCGCGCGTTGCTCATCCACACCAAGCGGAATCGCTATCGCGACCGGCGTCAGGTTCCCGAGCGCTACTTCGACGCTGCGCGCGATCTCGACGTATCGCCCGACGGCGCACCGCCGGAGTTCTTTCTTGGGGCCGACGCAGAGGGGGAGGCGGCCCTCTGGCTTGCGGCTTCGGGACTGGCATCCGATCGGCCGCTCATCACGGTTGCTCCCGGCGCCGCTCACGCTACCAAGCGGTGGCCGCTGCAGCATTGGCGCGCGCTGGTCAGCCAGATCACTTCCGGTGGATCCAGTGTGGCGATCGTCGGAGGGCCCGGGGATTCGGCCCTCGGAGCCGCGCTCGCCGGCTCGGGTCAGGCTCAGGTCGCGAGTGCGGCCGGGGTCTTTGGGCTTCAGACAACCGGCGCCCTGCTCCGCCGGTCCGCGGCAGTCGTATCCGGCGACACCGGCGTCATGCACATGGCCACCGGAGTCGGCACGCCCGTGGTGGCGCTCTACGGCCCAACCGTCGAGCCGTTCGGCTTCTTTCCCTATGCTCACCGCGCGACCGTGTTGGAGGTCGCCCTGTCATGCCGGCCGTGCAGCAGTCAGGGAGGCCCTCGCTGCCCCCTCGGCCATCACCGCTGCATGCTCGAGCTTCGGCCCGATCTGGTCTACGACTCAGTCCAACGGTGCATCGCGTGAACGGATGGGATCCCGCGGCCACCGCACTGCTCACGTTGCTGCCGCAGACCGGGCGAGGGCCCAAACGCGGCGGGATCTTTGCTCTCTGGCTGACGCTTCGGGTCGCCCAGGATCTGCTGGGGGATTCGCCGCCGGCGGAACGGGCCCATCGCCGACGAGTGCAGGCGCTGGAGCAACGTCTCAGCAGCCTCACCATGCCGCCGCCCCTGCGTCGGGCGCTCGCCGCTGCGGTGAGTCAGCTGCGCGACGTGCGGCCGGAGGCCGCCGCCCAGGTCCTGAGCCAGCTCGTCGCTCCTGCGCGCGAAACCAGCGGCGCGGAAGCGGGAGAGGCCGTGGCCATGGCTGCACGGATCGCCCGGCAGTCCCTGCGCTGACACAACTGGTATACTCCGTCATGCCCCGCACTCCCAAGCGTGCCGAACGGCCCGCAGACTCGATGCTCGAGAAACTGGTGGCCCAGATCGATGCCCGCACCGGCGGTGCCCCCACTCCCGATACGGTACCCACCGGCTTTGCCTCGCTCGATCGGGGGCTGGCCGGAGGGCTCCGGCGGAAGGACCTCGTTGTTCTGGGGGGCGATGTGGGGAGCGGCAAGTCCGCGCTCGCGCTGGGTGTCGCGATCCGCACGGCCACCGCCGGTGTGCCCACGCTGTACTTCTCGGGCGAGATGGGTCCCGAGCGGCTCATGGAACGGGCGCTTGCCATAGAGGGCCGCACGTCAATCGACGACCTGCGTCAGGGCCGGCTGGACGATGCCACCCGGTCGGCGGTGGGCGCAGCGGCCCTGAAGCTTCGCAACCAGCCGCTGGTGATACGACCAATGCTCGGCGCCGATCCGGACGAGGTTCGATCCGCGCTCGATATGGTTCCCCGTCCCCAACTTCTCGTGGTCGATTCGCTGCAGCTTACCGCGCCGCCGCGTCCAGCTTCACGATTGGAGGAGCGCGTCGCCCTGTCCGTGCGCGCTCTGAAGGCCCTGGCCGTCGAACGGGACCTGGTCGTGCTCGCGACAGCCCAGTTACCCGGCCATCGTGCGAGCCGCCCGGATCCCCGGCCCACGTTGGAAGATCTCGGCGGGTACGGGGCGATCAAGCAGAACGCAGACGTGATCCTGATGATTTTTCGAGAGGAGATGTACCGCCCGGGCCAGGGCGTGGAGGGCGCTACTGAGCTGATTGTCGCGAAAAACAGAAACGGCCCGACCGGGTTCGTGGACCTGTATTTCTACCCCAAGTGGCTCAGGTTCGTCGACATGCTGGACGCCGACTGAAGATTACTTCTTGGGCGAGGTCTTTTTGACCGAATCCTTTTGGATCACCGCTCCGGTCAACTCGACCATCGTTCCCCGGTCGCCCAGCTTCCAGATCCGAACCCACAGCGGAGGACCGTTGTGCTCGGCATAGAGCACCGTCGAGCCATCCGGATTCTTGCGGTCGCTCACCAGCCGCCAGGGCGTGTTGCTCAGCACCGTCCGGTAGTACTCGGTTACTTCGTCTACTCCGGCAGGGCTGTGCACAGTCAGCTGAAGCGCATCCGCGCTTCCGGCACGCGAGACAAGCTCGGGGTCACGCGGCAGCGGCAGGTTGGAGAACGCCCTGGCGAAAGCGGGTTGTGGTGGCTGAGAGTCGCGGGGTTCGGAGCGGCAGGCCAACAGAACTACGCCAGCGATGCTCAATATCTGTCGGAATGAGGGCATAGAGCGGTGAGACTAGTGGAGTCCGCGCGTTGCCGCAAGCGGGTGTGGCCCTTATGTT
>DASYVW010000599.1:0-16451 GCA_035936675.1 Gemmatimonadales bacterium | reverse complement strand
ATCGGCCGACGGCGCTGATGCGACGCACACGTACGCGGCAGCCGGCGCGTTCAACGTGACACTGACCGTCACCGACGACAAGGGTGCGACCGGGACCGCGACCCAGCAACTTGCCGTCTCGCCTCCTGCCAGCCAGGACTGCACGACCTCGGGCACCCTGGTGAATTGCGCTCTCGGTCTCACGCAGCGAGTCACGGTGACGATCACCATAGTCAGTACGGACTGCCAGCTGCCGGGTAACAAGCTCACCATCACCCCCGCAGGGCAGGCGGAGCAGACGGCCTTCTTCAACCTCTGCAACCGGACTGTTGGTGAGGCATACACCGTCAAGGATGCCGCTGGGGCGTCGCTGGTGTTCCAACCAGGCAGCACGCTGCCACTCACCTTCCACCAGGGTCCCCAGGGCACCAACCCGCCCGTCAGTGACCCCGGAATCCGGATCACGGGAAGGTTCCCCAACTGGACGCTGAACATCGATGATGGCGGCGCTGCGGGCACTGCGGGTGAGCCGGACTTTAACGACGTGGTTCTGAGCGTCCAGGCGACAACTGCCCCGTAAGGGCGGAGCTAGCAAGAATCGAATACGCTGTACCTCCCGCCGGAGGGCAACCTCCGGCGGGCTTGAGGGAAATCGAAGACCAAGACACAGACCAGCTGAAGCGTAGAACGGCAGTACGCCGCCGGAGGGCAGCCTCCGGCGGCCAGGACGGAAGTCTGCGGCCGATCCGCAGCGCGTAGCCCACAAACCTTACCCCCTGAGGCACACCATGAGAGCGATTTGGCTCGCAGTAGTAGTTGCTGGGGCGGGCCTGGTCACGGCCTGCAAGGATTCCCCGACCGGCACGGGTAACCAGGGCCCAACCGCGGGATTCACGTCAGTCTGCGCGGCGCTCCGGTGCGACTTCACCGATGCCAGCAGTGACGATGCCGGGATCGCCAGCTGGAGCTGGGCGTTCGGAGACAACAACGCCGCGGCGGTGCGGAGCCCGATTCATAACTACGTCGCCCCGGGCCCCTACAGCGTGAGCCTGACGGTGACCGATGCCGACGGCGAGACCTCGACCGTATCCAAACAGGTCGTGGCCGCCCTCCCCGCGGTCACCTCGCTCTCCTGCGTGGACGGTTCGGCTCCGGGTGGCTTCGTGGGCTGCACCCTGCGGCTGGAGCAGGAGGCCGGGTTCAAGGTAGTGCTGACCAGCAGCAGCTGTGACGCCCATGGGAATCTGTTCCGGGTGACCGCACCGATCACCGGAACGCTCACGAGCGACGGATGCTACGAGCAGCCAGGGAAGCAGGTCGTGTTCGCTGCCGCCTTCCCGGCGGGGACCGAGATCAGTGCCGAGGTAGTCGCTCCCCAGCTCGCCAATGCACCTCAGTTGCGGGTGACCGGCAGCTATCCGGAGTGGACCCTCACGTATGAGGATGGCGCGGACCAGGACTTCAACGACCTGGTGATGACGCTGACCGCGCTGCCGACCGGCCAGTAAGACGACCGAAGCAGGGCTGAGATCAGCCCCGGCGCTGCCAGAGGCGATTTGGCAGTACCGGGGCTGTTCCGTTCGCAGGTGAAGTCGACGAAATTCGAGCCGAGATCGAGTGGAGGAGCCGGTGTTCCGTATCTGGTTGCTATCGCTACTAGCCTGCACCGCCTGCACCGACGGCCCGGTCCGCTCCGGTACGGTAGCCGAGTCGGCCGACTTTCTGCCCACCATCTCGGACACCACACCCGAGGCGCTCTCGACCGGGAGCGAGGATGATACTCTCGGGAATCGCGAACAGCCGCGGCTGGTCCTGCGGTGCGAAGAGGGCCGGGTCGGCGCCTATCTTATAGTAGGCACGGTCGCAGAGGTAGAGTCCGGTCAGGTCGATGACCGAGCGGTACCGGTCCGGCTGGATTCGACGCCGCGCTGCTGAGCAGGTCAGCACGGCTGGACCGCCGTACTGGCCGCCGTGTAGCTTGCCACTCGGATCTTCACGGGGAGCAGACGTGCGCATCGGGGTCATGCTGCGGCACTACGATCAGCACGGTGGCGGGGTAAAAGTCTATACCAGCCGGCTGATGCGCGCCCTGCTGGATCTCCGGACAGAACACAAATTCGTCCTGCTCTATCGCAATCCCGCCCTCCTCGGGACCTATGCCGGCGAACAGGGGGTGGAGGAGGTCGCGCTGGCCGGCCGTTCCGTTCTGGCCTGGGACCAGTTGGCGGTTCCGGAGGCGGTGCAGCGCCACGGCATCGACGTCCTGTTCAATCCCAAGTACTCGATTCCCCTCCGCGCGCGCTGCCGCACCGTCTGGGTCTGCCATGGCCTGGATTGGTATGTCATGCCGTGGGGCTCCAAGCTGGTGGATCGACTGAGCCACCGGTTCCTGGTCCCCCGCTATGCCCGTAAGGCGGACGCGATCGTGGCGGTTTCCGAGGTCACCCGCCGACATGTGATGGAGTACCTCGCCGTGCCGCCAGAACGCGTGGCCACGGTCTATTCCGGCGTTGATGACGTGTTCCGACGGCCGCTGTCCCAATCGCGCCGGGATGAGATCAGGAAGAAGTATTCCTTGCCCGAGCGTTTTCTCCTGTACGCCGGCGCGATCTACCCGCCTAAAAACTTCACCCGGTTGGTGCAGGCCTACGCCCGGGTCGGGCCGGAGCGTGGCATTCCGCTGGTGGTGGCGGGAGGCGAGAACCGGTTTCTCTCGGAGGGAGAGCTCCGCCAGCCTGAAGCACTCGGGATCGCAGAGTGGGTGCGTTGGCCGGGGTGGGTCGAACAGGAGGAGCTGGCCGGCTTCTATGCCATGGCAGAGGCGCTGCTGCTGCCATCGATCTTCGAGTCGTGTGGTCTTCCGGTGCTGGAGGCAATGGCCGCAGGGTGCCCGGTCGTGACGGCCGACCGCTACGGAACCAAGGAGCTGGCGGAGGGAGCCGCAGTCCTGGTCGATCCCGAATCCGTGGAGAGCATTGCGGACGGCATCCGCCGAGCACTGGACGACACCGCGCTTCGGGCCGAGCTCATCGCCGCGGGACGAGTGCGCAGTCAGGACTTTACCTGGCGCCGCTGTGCCGTGGAAACGCTGGGCGTGCTCGAGCGAGTTGGGTCGACGCCGCAGCCGGGCCGGGCTGCTCGAATCCCCTCCGCATCCGCTGCGCGCTCGCCGTCCTGATCCGGCACATGGCCGACATCGCTGCCGAACCCATTGAAGTCCTGGTTAACGCCAGGCACCTCGCCGGCCCCAGGACGGGCATCGAGGTATACATGGACCAGCTCATGGCGGCATTGGGCCGTACCGGACGGGTGCGGCTGACCGCTCTGACCTGGGAACCGCTCAATCTCGGCCTGCCTGGGGTCACGGAAACACTACCCTCCCGGCGCCCGAACCTCCGCCCCGGCTCGCTGCCCGCCACGCTATGGAAGCTCTGGTTCGACCAGTGGCGGTGCCTCAGTGGCGTCCCTCGCACACACGGGATCGTCTACCACGGTATGGATGGATTCCTCCCATACTCCTTGCGCCGCCGCGACCGGGCGGTGGTGACCGTGCACGACCTTGGGTGGCAGGTGCATCCCGAGCTGTACAATCGGCGGCTGCGGCTGATGTATGGCGGGCTGTTCCCCTGGGTTGTCCGGCGGGCCGACCGGTTCATCGCGGTGTCCCGCTACACGGCGGACGATCTGGTACGGCGGGCGGGGGTTCCCGCGTCGAAGATCGATGTGGTGTACCATGGGCTGGATCCTGCCTTTTCCGCAGCAGACAACGGTGCCGGCCGGGTGCCCCCGGCCTCGCCGTACGTTCTGGCGGTAGGCGGAGTGTCTCCCCGAAAGAACACCCGACGGCTCATCGCCGCATTCTCCCATTGGAGAGCGCGGGGCGGCCGCCGATCTCAGTATCGGCTTTTGATCACCGGCACATCGTTGGACGCCGATTTCGAGCAGAACGGATCCGCCCTGCCGGAGGGCGTGTCGCTTCTCGGGTACGTGGACAAGGCGGAGCTGCCCCGGCTGTACTCGGGGGCTGCCGCTTTCCTTTATCCCGGGATCTACGAGGGGTTCGGGCTCCCCATCATCGAGGCCATGGCCTCGGGGGCACCGGTGGTCACCTCTCGCACCGGTGCGGCGCCGGAGATCGCGGGAGGCGCCGCCATTCTGGTCGATCCGTTCGATGTGGGGAGCATTGAAACCGGTCTCGAGCAGGCAACGCTCCCGGAAGAGACTCGGCGGCTCGTCGAGCTCGGAAGAGACCGAGCCCGGTTGTTCGAATGGAGCGCGGCGGCGAACGCCACCATCGAGGTTTACCGCTCAGCTCAGATGGTCACACCGGCTCCATGAGCACGTTGGAGATCTACCGCAGGCTCAATTGAATCGAATGATTCTGGCCACCGACGGCACACCGTTTCCATTCAGAATGAACAGCATGTAGTGGCCGGGTGGGGTGACCTGACGGCTCGTGGGCGCAGAGACGGTCAACACGCCGGTCCCACGGGTGAAGGAGAGCCATCGAAACCGCTGGTTCATGTCGAACCCATGTGTGGCGGAACCGAGTCGAATGAGACTCACCTTGGTAATGGCCGCGGCCTGTGGCGTCGACACAGTGAACGAGGTGCCATACCCTACCAGCGACGGAACGGAGGCGATGGTCGGGCGTGCTCCCTTGAACAGGTAGGGCGGGGAGAACAGCTCCGCGTTGGTCTCCCTGGGTGCACCCGCCCCGTCGCCGCTCCCGGCGTGCAGAACGCGCCCGTCGGGCAGCAAAATCGAGGTAGAGTGGTACGAGCGGTTTACCGAGTTGCTCGCCAAGGTAGTCCAGGTTCCGGTCGTGGGCGACCAGAGCTCGGCAGGATGCACCGCCTGGGCGACATCGTTGAACGCGGTGCCCCTGCTGCCGCTGGTGACCAGGACCTCTCCCGTGGGCAGGGCAGTGGCGTTGAGATGTCTCCTGGGGTACGCCATGGACCCGGTCCATTTCCATACCGGCGCGGCCGCGTTCAGATCGATGATTTCCGCCGTGTTGGTGGTGTGGCCACCTCCGGCATAGAGGATCTTTCCCTGATCGTACATCACCGCAGACCCGTAATCGCGGTATCCGTAAAGCCGGGTGGCTACGGTGGTCCAGGAGCCCGTGCCGCTCGGGTTCAAATATCGGGTTGTGCCGGCCTCTCCCGCATAGAAGATCTTGCCGTTGGGTGCAAGGAACGCTCGCGGGTAGTACGGCAGTACCCGGCTGGCAGTGCTCAACACCCTTACGCCGCCAGCTGACCAGACTTCGGGCTCGGCAACCGCAGTCCCCGCTTCATCCCGTCCGGCCAGGATCACCACGTCGCCCGATGCGAGCATCGTGCTACTGGGATACCAGCGGCCGCGGCGCATCGGCGTGGACCGGCTCCACGTCTGCGAGCTGACGGTGAACAGGTTGATATCGGGAAGGCCGTGGTTGTCGCTGATGTGGCCGCCGGCGACGAGGAGCCGACCATCCGGCAGAAAGGAATGGCCGGCACAGAAGAGGTTGGACTGCGGCACCACAGCGGTGAAGCTCCCCGTCGAGGGGTTCCAGACCTGTGGTTTTCCGCTAGCGCCCCACGAGAGCACTCTGCCGTTCGGAAGGAGGCTCAGGTGAACGGCGACGACCGGCCACGGAAATGGGGCACTCCAGCTTCCGGACGATGCGGTACCCAGGGCTGCCACCGAAGCAGAGATAGCGGGTGCGCCGCAGGATGAGCCCCCGTTTCTGCGACGGGCCACCATCTGGTCATCCTGATACAGCTCAACTACTCCGCGCTTGGTCGTTTCGAGCTCCGTTTCGCTATAGCCCGGATCCTCGCCCGGGCCCTCGCGCAGCGTCACACTTCCGCTCTCCTGGGTTCCCGCCACCCGGTACGTGACCTCCACAGGTGATCGAGTCGCATTGGTCACCAGAAAGCGGTTGCCGCAGACGTACACCAGATCCAGCGGCAGGGCCAACATGCTCCCCCCCGGTCCGTCGTTCGGGGGAGCCTCTGGGCGGGAAGGGGGCGACTGCCCGCTATCCTGGCAGGAGGCGAGAAGGAGACAGGCGGTACTGATCCGGAGGATCGAAAAAACGGCAGCGGCGGACGTGCGCATGTGAGTCCGAGTTGGCGGCAGCGGGTTAGAGTTGGTCAATTCGGGGGCTTTGCCAGTTTTGATCACGGGGCCGTTCGCCGGCACTGCCCTGCCGTGCGCCCCTTTCCCAGCGCGACGAGCTGCTGCCAGGCATCGATCACATCGGCCCGCTGATCGAAATTCACGATTCCGGAGTACTGCTCGTCCGTCATGAAGCTTTGCCTCACATACGTGACGCTATACCGCCACGGCAACAGGGCACAGTTGTAGGGCTCCGCAATGAAGATCTTGCCGTACTCGAGAAGCTCGGCGGCGCTCACCTGGTACCGCCGCACGCTGACAGCGTTCTCGTAGGTGCCCCAGATATCCGTGCCCGGGATCCCACTCAAGCAGGCCGAAGTGGGTGACCCACACCCGCCGTCCAATACATTGAGGGTGAGAACCAGACCGAGGCCCCGGGCCTTGGCATCGGCCACTTGGGTATCGCGATACTGCTGTGGTGGACCGTCCCGATAGGGGCCGCTGTATTGGGCCCAGGCCATATCGAGGTATTGGAAGACCCAGCTGCCCAACTGCGCCGGCCTGGTCCGGGTGGAGACGACCGCGTTCGGCCAGGTCTGTTTCACGATCTGCGCCAGGCTGTCCACCTGAGCGGGGGTCACCGGCACGGTCCAGCCGGTCGCATTGTCGTCCATCACATTGATCGCAATGATGGTGCCGTCGCTGAAATACGACGCCACGTCAGCCGCTGCGCCCCACTTCCCGATCTCGGCCCGGAAGTTGTCGATGCTCAGGGTCCCATCCGCATTTCTCATCTTGCCCCGCAGGGTCGAGAGCACCACCCGAGCCTTGGAGGCCCGAAGGCTGTCGAGCATCAGCTTGAGGCCCGGCGCGTAGCCATTCTCCTGCCCGCCGCTCCACCTCGCCGTCGCGCCCAGGAACTGGGTGGGCGCGTACCAAGGCCCGACGGCGAACGGTAACCCCACGTGTGTCACTGTGACGGTGAGCGTTGCCGAAGGATTCTGGGTAGTTCCGACCGCGGTCGCTCTGAGGACGACCGTTCCGGTGCCAGGAGAGCCGACGCCATATGAGACCGCAACCGTCATGGATTGGCCCGGGCTCAACGTGGGTAGTGTTGCTGGAACCGGAGCACCCACGCTCGTGACTGCCCCGGTTCGGGATGCTGCCAGGGTCCAGCTGGAGATGGACTTGGTACAGTTGTTCTTCACCAGGAAACCGGCCTCGGAACCGGTGTTCTCGGGCAGGCTAATCGAGCTCGGGGTGGCTGTGAGAGTGGGTTGGCAACGCTTCGGTCCGATACCCAGATCGGGCCTGGCTTCCAAGGGGGAGGGGTCACCCCCGGAGCAGGCCAGCCCTCCCAGAAACAGGAGGCATGGTGCGTATGTCCGCATCGCTGGTCCTCAGGTGGATGGTGTGTCCGGGTGATGCGTCGAGCCCGCGGCGCCCTTGCAGCAGCTTGAGGAACGGAGCAGGGAACCGGGGGAAACCGGAGCACCAAGCTGGTCCGCGGATTGCTGAGTTAAATTGGCCCTGGTGGATTCGAACCACCATTGACGGATCCAAAGTCCGCTGTCCTGCCGTTGGACGAAGGGCCAGCGGACTGAAGCCTAGTGGTCCGAAAGGGGCCGCGAAAGGGACGCGGCGCCGGTCCCAACAACCTTGCCCCCGGCCACCGGGCGGGCGCAAATTGAAGCAGCACCGGCAGCTACAACCCTGCCGGTCGCGGACACCGTCCTCGCGTGATGTCCACTGCTCCGACGACGACGGAGCATGCTCCAGACTCCCATGAGAGACCGTAACAGTGGCTGATGCCATGTTCCTTCCGCTGGAGAAGCTCAGGCCCGGCCAGTCCCCGGAGGTCTCCGGCGCGCCCTCCACAAGCGAGCGGCTCTTCCAGATCCTCGGTGACGTCGCCCCCGGGCTCCTGTGGATCGTGGACACCAATGGCCGCTTCATCTATACCAACCGTGCTTGGGAGAAGTACACCGGGTCGGATCTGGACCAGCTCAACGCGGTCGGGTGGGAAGGGTTCAATCATCCGGATGAGCTGGGTGCGGTCAGGCTGAAGTGGACCGAAGCGATCGCGCAGGGCGGGCCGTTCGAGATGGAGCTCCGCTACCGACGCTCCGACGGCGAATACCGCTGGATGCTGGCGCGAGTGGTCCCGCTGCGGGATGGGGAGGGAGAGATCCAGAATTGGGTCGGCACCTCCGTGGACATCGAGGACCTCAAACGGGCTCAGGCAGAGCTCAGTCGCAGCCAGCGGGATCTCGGGGATTACTTCGAGACCGCCTCGATCGGGCTGCAGTGGCTCGGTCCCGATGGCACTATTCTCCGCGTCAATCAAGCCGAGCTCGACCTCCTCGGCTACACCAAGGACGATTTCATAGGGCGGAACATCAGGGAGTTCCACGATGACCGCGATGTCATCGAGGACATGTTACGACGATTGACCCTGGGGGAGGTCCTGCACAACTACCCCGCCCGGCTCCGCTGCAAGGACGGCTCGATCAAGCACGTGATGATCGACTCCAGCGCGTTTTTCGACGATGGGCAGTTCCAGCATACCCGGTGCTTCACCCGGGATGTGAGTATCGAGCGCCAGGTAGGGGAGACAAGCGCCCGACTCGCCGCCATTGTGACCTCCTCTACCGACGCGATCATCGGCAAGACCCTCGATGGCGTGGTAACCAGCTGGAATGCAGCGGCGGAAAGAATCTTCGGGTACACCGAAACGGAGATGGTGGGCCAGCCGATCTATCGACTGATCCCCGAGGAGTACCATGATGCCGAGCGGGTTCTGCTGGCGCAGATTGGCCGGGGCGACGCGGTTGAGGTCTCCGAGGCCGGGCGCGTCACCAAGGATGGCCGGCGGATCCGCATCTCCATCAGCGTGTCCCCCATCCGCGACTCCCAGGACCGGGTGATTGGCGCCTCCTCCATCAAGCGTGACGTCACCGAGAGCAAGCTGGCCGCGGAGACGCTGAGACAAAGCCAAGAGCGTCTCCAGCTCGCCCTCAAGGCAGCCAGGATGGGCACTTGGCGCTGGGATGTCTCCTCCAATGTGCTGAGCTGGGACGAGGGCCTCGAGAACCTCTACGACCTGGCACCGGGCGAAAAGGTCACGCGCTATGAGCAGTTTATCGAGCGGGTGCATCAGGACGACCGTGCATTCGTGGAGAGCTCGGTGGCGCGGGCGTTGCACGCCGGGGGACTGGACTATGAGTTCCGGATCGTGCTTCCCAACGGTCGGGTGCGCTGGCTCGCGGATCAGGGACATGTGGCCCGGGACCAGGCCGGAAACCTGATCTACATGACCGGGGTATGCCTCGATGTCACCGACCGGAAGCACGCGGAGGAGCGTCTCCGTCAGGCACAGCGGATGGAGTCGGTCGGGCAGCTGGCCGGCGGCATCGCCCACGAGGCCAACAACATGATGTCGGTGGTGCTGGGCTGCGCTGACTACGTGCTCCAACGCTCCGATCTCTCCGAGCCGGTTCGCCAGGACGTCGCCCAGATCTGGAAAGCAGCGAAACGGACCGCCGGGGTCACCCAGCAGCTCCTCGCGTTCAGTCGCCGCCAGGTGCTGCAGCCTCAGGTACTCGATCTGAACGCCACCGTTCGCGGCCTCGAGCCGATTCTCACCCGGACGCTGGGCGAGAGTAGCGGGCTCCGAATGCACCTGTCGGTGACGCTCGGACGGGTCAGAGCGGATCCAGGGCAGCTGGAGCAGGTTCTCATCAACCTGACGCTGAACGCCCGCGATGCGATGCAGGATGGCGGCAGACTCACCATCGAAACGATGAACGTGCTGCTCGATCCACGCTACGTGGCCGGCAAGCCGGTTGAAACGCTGAAGCCCGGTGAATACGCGGCCTTGATCGTCACCGACACGGGACACGGGATGGATCGGGAGACGCTGGGGCGGGTCTTCGAGCCGTTCTTTACCACCAAGGGCGTGGGCCAGGGCACCGGCCTCGGCCTCTCGACTGTATATGGCATCGTGAAGCAGAGTGGCGGCTTCATCTGGGCCTACAGCGAGCCTGGCCTGGGTACCACTTTCAAGCTGTACTTCCCGCTGGTCCCCATCATCGATGATGAGCTGATCGATGCGCCGGAGACAACTCCGCCGGCCCACCCGGACGAGGTGGTGCTGATCGCGGAAGACGAGCCGATGGTGCGGGGCATCATGGCCCGCACGCTGCGCGACAGCGGCTACGGCGTGCTCGAGGCCGCTGACGGGAAAGAAGCGCTGGAGATAGTGGAGGCCAGAGGGGGAGACGTGAGCCTCGTCGTCGCCGACGTGGTGATGCCGGGCCTGGGCGGGCGGGAGATGGCGGCCCGGATCGCGCAGCGCTGGCCGCGAGTGTCGGTGCTGTTCACGTCAGGGTACACCGGCCTCGATGTCGTCCGCCGCGGCTTGATGGAGGAGGGGCGCGAGTTCATTCAGAAGCCCCTCGCACCGGAGGCGCTCATCCGCAAGGTGCGCCAGATGGTGGACGAGAAGGTACCGGGACCCTGAACACCCCGAACCAGGGAGGCACGGTGCCCAGGTACAGGACCAGGCTGTTGCCGCTCCTGTGTGTGACTGCAATTCAACTCCTCCTTACCGCTTGCCAGGACAGCAGCCAGTCGCCACCTGCACGCCCCGACGTTCCCCCGGCGGCTGGACCGGGTGGGAGCATGCTGCGGCCGGTAGACCTGGTGTATGTCTGCGGCAACAAGTTCCTCGCCACGAATGCCACCCCATCCACCGTCCAGGTGGAGTATCGCGTTGCCGGAACCAATGAGACCGGCGGTCTTACTCTTCGTGGTGGCCCAGGAGGAGACCCAGGCTACAGCGAAACCGAACTGGAGACCGTGGGGGCCGGGACGGTTGAGCTGTATAAGGATGGTAGCAGTATCACTCGGCGGGAAAACGAGGGACGGCCCTGTGGCTCCCCGGCGCTATCAGCCTCGGTTGCGGCCACAGGAAACGAAGCCGTGGTCGGCAAGTGGAGCGCGCCGTTCCCCTGGCCTATCATCGGCCTTCACGTGCACCTCCTCCGGACTGGAAAGGTCCTGACCTGGGGAAAGTTCGGTGATCCTTTCGTCTGGGACCCTTCCGCCAAGACGTTCACTGCCGTCCCGGCTCCATCCTGGATCTTCTGCAGCGGTCACACGTTCCTTCCAGATGGTCGGCTGCTCGTTAACGGGGGCCATCTTAGCGATGACCACGGCATACCGGACGCCAATCTGTTCAATCCCGCCACCCTCGCCTGGTCCACCCGGACCCCAATGAAGAAGGGGCGCTGGTATCCAACCACCACCACTCTCGCGAACGGCGAGGCAGTCACCATCGCCGGCCGGGATCAGACCGGCGTGGTGGCGACTATACCCGAAGTCTGGACCGGATCAACTTGGAGAGCGCTCACCTCCGCCGGTCGCTCGCTTCCCTACTATCCTCGAACCTTCCTGGCACCGAATGGAAAGGTGTTCTACGCGGGGGAAGAGAGACTGACCCGTTACCTGTCGACCTCCGGCACCGGCTCGTGGAGCGACGTGGCCACCAGACTCTATGGAGCCCGGGACTATGGCTCCGCGGTGATGTACCAGCCGGGGAAGATTCTATACGCCGGTGGGGGTCGCACCACCAAAACTGCCGAGATCATCGACCTAAATCAGGCAACACCTACCTGGCGGTGGACCGGCTCGATGGCCTATGCCCGCCGCCATCTGAACGCAACCATTCTTCCAACCGGTCAGGTGCTGGTGACCGGCGGGACCAGCGGCACCGGATTCAGCGACGAGGCTCAGGCGGTGCACGCGGCGGAGTTGTGGGATCCCCCGACGGGGAAGTGGACGACATTGGCGAGCAACTCGGTCGTCCGGGTTTACCACTCCACCTCGCTGCTGCTCAGGGACGGGCGGGTAGTGCACACCGGGAGTGGCGACGCGGCCGGCAAAGTCAACCACTATGACGCCGAGATCTTCTCGCCGCCGTATCTGTTCAAGGGAGCCCGACCCTATATCTCGAGCGCTCCAGCGACGGTGAACTATAGTGAGACCTTCTTCGTCGGCACCGCGAGTGCGAGCGCCATTAGCAGGGTGACCTGGATCCGGCTTGGCTCAGTCACTCATGCTTTCGACTCAAATCAGCGGTTGAACGAGCTCTCCTTCACGCAAGCCCCCGGAGGACTGAGCGTCACGGCACCCGCGAGTAGCAACCTGGCCCCGCCGGGTCACTATATGCTTTTCATTCTGAACGGCAACGGCGTTCCTTCCGTCGCGAGAATCATCAAGATCATCTGAGGGGACTGGCGAGGGCCTCTAGTCCCGATACCGTGGTCGCAACCGTCGCAACCGGCGTGATCATCCCATGTTTGCGCCCGAGCATCATCGCGGCGTCCTCGCGGTCACCTTCGCTGCGGTAGATCGCAAAGAGGGTGGAGCCGGACCCGCTCATGCGGCACACCAGGGGCCGGGTGGCGACGAGCGCTTCGAATGCCGAGCGGATCTCTCCATGGCGACCGAAGACCGGCGATTCGAAGTCATTCCCCGCCATCCTCCCGATATCTCCCCAGCGTGAGAGCGCATCGAGATCGAGCGCCACCGCGCCCCTCCCACCGCCGGACTGCTTGGCACTATCCAGCCAGCCGTAGGCCTCCCCCGTCGCAATGGGTATTCGTGGCGTGAGGAGCAACGCGGCCGCTCCTGGGAGAGGTGGCAGCCGGAGCATTCGCTCGCCACGGTTCCACGCCAGGGCCAGCGGGGCGCCGGTAAGAAAGAAGGGGATGTCGCTGCCGAGCCGGGCGGCCAACTGGAGTAGCTCGTGGCGGGGGATGGCATCTCCCGTGAGCCGGTTGGCGGCGTGCAAGGCCGCCGCGGCGTCACTCGACCCACCGCCCAGACCGGCTCGGACGGGAATCCGCTTGGTGAGCGTGAGGTGGATCGCGAACCGATTTCCCGTAGCCTGCAGGACGCTGGCCGCCGCCTGCACAGCGAGGTTCCGCTCCGCCGGGCCGAGGTCAGCTCCCGTGACCTCCACAGTTACCCCATGTCCCTCTCTGCGTTCGGCTGTCAGAGTGTCCGCCAGGCTCACCAGGCATAGAAGCGTCTCCAGGCTGTGATACCCATCGTCGTTCCGGGCCAGCACCCGCAGAAAAAGATTGATCTTGGCGTATGCCGAGAGGGTGACGATCACGGTGAGGCCTCAGCTCGGCGCCGGCGGCTGAATGCCCCGGGGTTCCGAGCCAGCGACCACAAGCCCAGCAGTGTGATCGGAATGAAGGAAGTGATGTGAAAGGCTATGGCGTACGAGAACGCCACATCCTTGGGAACACCGTAGAGCGCGAGCACCGCGACGATGACGGCCTCGAATGGCCCGAAGAAGCCCGGGGTCGAGGGGAGCGATATGCCCAGGATGAGCAGGCCTTGCAGCAGCAACGCGCCGAGATAGCTCACCGGTATGTTGAACGCGGCGAACGCCACGTAAAACGCCAAGGCGTTCGCCAGCCACACGACCAGCGACCAGAAGACCACTCCGGCAAGCCGGCCCGGCGTCCGGAGGACCATAAGCCCTTGCCGCACTCCTTCGAGCACGCTGACAATCCCGCCGGCAAACCGTGGGAAGGGCAGCACCCGCCGCACCAGGCGTTCGGCTGTCAGTGGAGCCGCTACAACCAGAATGGCCACGAGGAGTCCGGCGACGCCGGCAACAGCGCCGGCCCGCGCCAGATGCGCTACCGATTGGCCGCCGATGGTCAGGTGCGGCGGAAGATCAGGGCTCAGCAGGGCCAGGGTCAGGAGCGCGACAACCGTAAGGGCATCGAAGATCCGCTCCACGGCGATGGACGAAAACACGGTCGAGAACCGCGCCGGTGCGAGGCGGGCAGCCGTGTAGGACCGTACCAGCTCGCCGGCCCGGAGCGGTAACACATTGTTAGCGGTAAAGCCGAGCGCGATCGCATGCCAGAGTGGAGTGGCGGGGTAGCGCCGTCCCTGCTCGTCCCTCAGGAGCAGGCGCCAGCGGATCAGCCGGAGAGGAAAGGTCAGGGTGGCGATGACGACCGCCATGGCGAGCGGGGCAGGGTGGGCTGCCCCGATGTGGCGGAGCACCTCGGGGATGCTGACGCCGCGGAGCGCCCACAGCAGCAGGCCAACAGAGATCGCGATGCCCAGCGCCGCAGTGAGAGCCCGGCGCCCTCGCGCATCAGAATCAGGCGTCGGCAAGTGCCAGCGGAACTAGATCGAGCAGCTCCTGCAGCAGCGGTTGCAGCGACTCCAGCGAGGCGTCACCGGTGAGCTCCGCGGCAATCTGATGGCGCACGGCAAGCGCACGCTGGAGAGCTGCGTGACCGCGATAGCATAGCGTGTCGATAGCGACGGCCGGCTCCTCCGGCGCCGTGACGGACCGCGGAGCCGCGCTGGGCGGCGAGGCGGCACGCCCGAGCAGCACCTCGAGCGAGGGAGTCGCGGCTCCGCGCTCACGAACGAGGCGGCCGAAGGCCTTGAAGCTGAGCTCCAGTCCCCCGGCCTCCTCCGGGACCGGCCCGTCGGGCGCGAGGCTCTCTACCGGGACGATGTCGGAATCGAATCCCAGGGATTCGATCGGCACGGGCTCACCGGGCGGCTCGTCCGGCGCCGTCGGCGACTCGTGCGTCGCGGTCTCGTCCCGTAACCGGTCCACCCGGTGCGCGACGTCGAGCAGCCGCCGGGAGATCAGCATGCGATCATCGGCTTCGCCGATGCCGCGCAGTAGCTCCCCCGCTTCCCGCAGCCGGCTCACCAGCCCATCCACCGAGCGGCTGGCCACGCCGGCCGCAAGCGCCTCCTGAGCCGAGCGGGCGAAGATCCCCAAGGCCCCCGCCACGGGATCGGTGCTGGGCGCCGCAGCCGATCGCAGGGCTCCGAGCAGGTGGTAGAGCCGCAGATCCCGCTCTGTAGCGGAGCGGGCCTGGGCGATGAGATCGGCGCTCTGGCAAAGGTGCTCTCCATGACTGACCAGCTCGAGTGGCCCTAGCGGCTCCGGAGGTGCGAACTGCGGTTGCGAGATGGGGCGGCTGACCGGCTCGGTGTCTCCCTCGAAATACAGAGACTCGATCGGTACGACGTCACGCTCGACGGCGAAGGCGCGGAGCAGCAGATCGGTGAAGCGGGCCGATTCCTCGGCCGCAGGATCGGGGCGCCCGTGCTCGGCCACGTCACGAGAGATCCGGGTGAGGGCGCCGGCCGCGGCGTCCATCACCTCATCCACTCCCGGCGGCGGTGCGAACAGGCGAGTGAGGTCGCCCACCGCCAGCTCGATCCCATCGAGGATCTCGGGAAGTGGCGCCAGCTCACCCAGCTCGGCCAGACCCCGCAGTGACTGCATCCGGCGGATCACGTTATAGAGCGGCTCTCGATCGCCGGGGGAAGTCCGGAGGGCATAGGCCGCCCGATCGAGGGCGCTGGCGATGAGCGCTCCCTCACGTGCGATGAACGCCCGCACGCCGGTAGGCAGCTCCTGGCGGGCGGGCTGTGTAGCGGGAATTGGTGGAGTCACGTCGTTGGGAGCGACCCCGGTCAGGGTCTCCAGTGCCTGACCGAGTCGCACCGCGCGCGCCGTGTCCACGTCGGTCCACTCGCGCGTCCGGCGAACGAGCAGCCGAAACTCCTCGACCGATTGCGCCACCTGCTCACGGGTGGCCGCATCCCACGCTCGGCGATGATCGCGTTGAGCGCGGGCCAGCCCCTCGAGCCCGGCGGCGGCTCGGGCGATCTGCGTCTGGCTGGCCATGAGCGCCGAGCCACGCAGTACCCTGGCCAGACGGAGGAATTCCTCGCCTGCTGGGGGCGCCTCCTCCGTCACCAGATGCTCGAGCCGGTCAAGACACTCGCCAGCTTCGAGAGCAAAGAAATCCGCGGCGCCGAGTGGGTTGGTCATGGGCGGTACAAATCTAGTGCGACTAGCCCATAGCCCAATAGCCAATAGCCCATAGCTATCTCCCCATCGCCTTCCGCATCTCCACGACGGCCTGACGCATCCCCACAATCATCGAACGGCTCATGACGCTATGCCCGATATTCAACTCCTCGATTTGGGGGATTGCGGCGACTGGCCTGACGTTGGCATAGGTGAGCCCATGTCCGGCATGGACGAACAGCCCCATGTCGGATGCGTGGCTCGCGGCCCGGCGGAGCTCGTCCAGCGCCGTGCCGTTCTGGTGCCAAGTGTGCGCGTACCGCCCGGTGTGGAGCTCAATTGCGGGTACGCCGAGATCCTTCGCGGCATCGAGCGTCCGGAGATCGGGGTCAATGAAGAGGCTGACTCTGGCTCCCACCTGCTCTAGCTGGCGGATGGTCTCGCGCAGTTTGGGACTCGGACGGTTCAGGTCCAGGCCTCC
>DASYVW010000598.1:0-11270 GCA_035936675.1 Gemmatimonadales bacterium | reverse complement strand
AGCCGGGGCCCCACCTTGGGCAGCCGGGCCAGCTCGCCTGCCGGGGCGAGATCCACATCGATACGCTCATCCTGTGCCAGCGGGCGGCTCTGCCGCATGGCGCTGTCTCGCTGGGCCATGGGCGACTCGGCCCCGAGGGCGGCGAGCAGCTGCACCCCGCCGGCTGGCTCACCGGGCTTGGTAACCAGGTAACGGACCCCCTGGCCAGCCACGGCCAAGGCGACAAGAAGCAACAAGGCCCGGCGCTCTGGAGTGGGCATGGGAAGACGGTACGGCGGTATGGCGGTAGGGCGGTAGGCGCGTTAACCCGAAGATGATCGTTTAATGCAGAGCCTACTGCTCGCGTCGGATCAACGCAGCGGCCACGTCGCCGACCACCTGGAGACTGGCCGCGCTCACCTTATCGATCGTGTCGTAGGGCGTGTGCCAGGCAGGGTAGTCGAAGTCCACCACGTCTATTGCACGAATGCCCTTCTTCTGCAGCTCCAGATGGTCGTCGATGAGAGTGTGTCTGGGTGAGCTGATGAAATAGCCGCCATAGCCCAGATCCTTGGCGGTGTCCCAGACGAGCTCTACGACCTCGGGTGCGCCGACCAGGGAGTTGCCCTCCTGGTAGATCTGGAGATCCTTGTCACCGATGAGGTCGAACAGCACCGCGTACAGCGGCTTTCCGCCGAGCTGATGCGCTCCGTAGTAGCGCGATCCGATCAGTACATCGTTCGGTGTCTTGGTGAAGTCGCCATAGTCCTCCCCGTCTACGAAGAGAAGATCCACTCCGATGGCGGGTGGAGTTCGCTTGAGCACATCGGCCACGCCGAGCAGCAGCGCCACCCCCGAGCCCCCATCGTTGGCACCAAGCACCGGCTTGGTGGAGTCCGTCGACTGGGGACTGTCGGCGACCGGCCGGCTGTCCCAATGGGCCAGCAGGAGGATCCGCTTCTCCGCGGCGGGCTTGAACCGGGCAATGAAGTTCTTCAGTGGAAGGGTGTCACCCTTCGCCGTCACATGCTTCCACTCCTGAACCACGACGGTGTCCGCCCGCTGGCGCAGCAGGCTGTCCAGCCACTCACTCATGCGCCGATGGGCTTCGGTCCCGGGAATCCTCGGGCCGTAGGCCACCTGGCTCCGGATGTAGCCCAGCGCGGTCTCGCCATTGAACTCCCGTGGCGGCCGCGGCTTCTCTCTACAGGCGGAGAAGGAGAGGACGGAGAGGACGGAGAGGACGGGAACGACGGGAAGGGCGGCAAAGGTTCGGCGCATTCTGTAACCTAGTTGGAGATGAGTTCCGCTGTATTCTTTCCCATCCTTCCCGTCCTTGCCACCTATCGATAATCCCCCGCGTACAGCGACAACTGGAAGGACAACAGCAGGAAGATCTGCGAGGTCCGGCGGCTGAGATGACGAGCATCATTGATCGAATAGCCAAACTGGAGGCCGCCGGTCACAGTCTTGAGAAAATCGGTATCGAGCCCGCCACGAACCTCCTGCCGGCGAACGTCGGTGATCACAGTACAGTCGCTGCCGGAGCCCTGCTCGAGGCAGGTCAGAGTCTTGGATGAGACGGCCGTCAGGGTGGAGCGCACCCGCTTGCGAATCCGGCTCAGCGAGGCCGGCAGGGCAAACGAATAGCTCAGCGTGCCGGTCAGGTCGTTCTGGTCCAGCACGGTGGCATTTCCGTTGTTCTCGGTTCGCTGGGAGCGAGTGGAGTACGCGGTCGTCAGTCCCAGCCCATTTCTGAACGAGAGTTGAAGGTCAGGAGTGAAGCTAGAGGATGAGGTTGCGCTCCGCGCCCCTTCGCCTCCGAGGCTGGGTTGGGTTGAGGTGCCTTGGCGGCGGCGGAGACCCGCACTGGTTGCCACCAGCGAGAGGGGACCGCCGGAGAAGGTACGGGTCCACCGCAGAGTGCCCACGGGCCACTCTCGCTGCCGGCTCGTGGTCTCGGTGAAGCCGCTGGCCACCGGCTGGAACCGATCGGTTCGGGTGAGCGAGTAGGAGACCGTCGCGCTGAACCCCAGCGGCAGCTCTGCCCCGGTCCCCAGTGTGGCCGTTCTGGTCTCGGTGGCTCCACGGGCGCTTTCGCCCTCCTGAGCGAGAAACTGGTCACGTCCACCCAGGCCGAGCATGAAGCCGAGGCCGGGGTCGAACGCGTTCAGGTCGAAAGTGGACCCCCGGATGAGCTTGGTGCTGAAATCCACCGGCCGTATCCGTGCCACTGCCCGCCCTACCCTGCTGCTGTCTCCCCAGAGCTGGCGAAGTGCACGCGACAGATCCACCGACACTCCGATGTCCCGGACCCGGGCGTTATTGAGCGTCTGGGGAAGAATGAACGCGCCGCTGTCGCCATCGGCCTGCACCGGAGCGCGGCTGGTCAGCGTGCGGGAGAGGAGAAAGTTGCTCGAGGTCGTAAATCGGGGCCGGAGCCAGGAGTTCAGCCTCGGCGTGAGTGCCAGGCTGGTCGTCAGTGTCCGGTCGCGCTCCACGCCGATCGGCACGCCCAGGAGAAAGCGACGCTCGGCATACGCCAACCGTCCGAGCGAGGTCGAGTCGGGATAGATCCGGAGGTCGCGGGTGCTGGTCAGGTCACCATTGAGGGAGAGCATGCCCAGCGGCTGCCAGGTCAGGCCACCGGAGTTGCGCCACAGATGGGTCAGCGAGAGCGTCGGGCGGATCGTGGAATCATCCGGCCGAGCCACGGGCACAGAGAACAAGGAGTAGTCCGCCTTATCTCGCGAGATTCCGCTGCTCCATCGAATGCTTGCCGGTGCCGGGCTGAACGTCGCCTTCGCAAGCGCCTTCCCACCCTCGCTCTCGCGCAGCCACTTCGGCAGCGCGCTCACCAGACCGGCGAACGGCAGCCGCGGCCCGCGCCGGGGAAGCTGCAGAACGTAGCCAAGCACGACGGAGTAGGCGTCGCTGTTGGCGTCCGACAGCTCCGTGCGGGACCGTCCCTGGGTCAGCACCGCAGCCACCGAAAACGGATCTACCAGGCCGCGAACCAGCCAATTGCTGCCACGCTGGCTTCGGCGGATGGCCAGGTTGTAGTTGGCGCTCCAGGCCTGCGGCTTCCGAAGTCCAGCCAGTGCACTGCCTCGGATGTCGGTTCCGGTGAGCAGCTCCGGGGTCACGTCACTCCGGTTGTAGCTGACGGTGAGCGGGACCGACAGCCCAAGGGATGGCGGAAGAAACCGGTCGAGCCGCCAGTTGGTGCCCATCTGAAGCGTGCCGGTCGTGCGGTAGGTCGGGTCGCTGTTGATCTGGTGAAACTGGCCGTCCTGCCGGACGTAGGCGGCGCTGATGCTGCCCACGTCGGAGGCGACGAGCCGGGTATCCACAGCCACCGCCGTTCCTACGTTCGACACGGGGCTGCTGAGACGAATGTCATCGACCCACAGCTCTGCATCCGGGGCCGAAGTAGTGGCCGCTACCCGATAGATCCCGGCGGACACCTCCTGCACCGCCGCCAGGTTGGGCGGGTTGATTCCTGGATCCGCCAGGTGGACAAGGTACGGCCCATCGCAGGCGACAAACGCGTTCGGGTCGCCGAGACCCCCGCACTCGGCCGCGCCGGAGGGTGGTGCGCCGCTGAGCCAGCGGCTCTCCAGCTCGGCCCGGAGCCGCCGCCAGACCTCGAGATCGATGACGAACTCCGGCTCCCAGGACACGCTGCGGGCCGGCGCGCGATAGAGGTAAAAGTTCCGGTCATCGCTTCCCAGCTTGATGAACGCCTGATAGTCACCGGCCTCCCATTCCGCTCCCCGCCCCCGCATCCAGACCCGGAGCGAGCGATATCCGAGAACGTTCTGGGGGCCGGCCGGGAAGCGCAGGTATGCCTCGGCGCGTTGGCCGGGCTGGAGCCCGCTCGCGATCAGCCGGAGCGATTTCTCGTTGATCTGGGTGCCCAGCGAACTTTGATCGCCGCCGACCCGGGACACCGATTCGATGACACCGGGCGGCGATTCGTACCCGAGGTCGGTGCGGTTCTCCGTGGAGACGATCGACGCGATCACCTCGCCGCTGGGCTCACCGAGGGAGCCGGAGATCCCCGCGATGGGTGACTCGGACCGCCGCACCCAGGGAGAGCCCACCAGCCGGAGCCGAGCCAGCGCAAAACGGGCGACGACGTCCGGCTGTCCGAGATCGGGAGGCGCCGCCACGGTAACGCGAAGATGTTGAATGAGGCGGAGGTTGGGCGTGCCGATCGTCGCGTCCGGTGTCCGGATCGGAATGCGATAGAGCTGCCATCCGCTCACGGTTCCATCGGTCTCCTGCCGCTGAACCCCGTTCCGGACGAAATACTTGTCTCCCGTCTTGAGGCTGGCGACATAGCGGAAGACATTCTCGTTGGGCCCCGAGGAGTTGAGCACGTTGTCGCCGTTCAGGTCCTCGGTGTCCAGGGTGCCGTTGCCGTTGGTGCAGCGGCCGCTGAGATCGCCCCAGGGGAACACGGGAACAGTTGTGCCCAGCACCCGTTGGCAAAGCGGGAGATCGGCCACGGGTGCGCCAGTCGTCCCGTCGATCAGGACATCGGGCCGGTCACCCAAGATTCCGGTGTCGTCCACCTGCGCGTCGAAGATGTCGATGCTGTTGCGCTCGGTATCGAGCCGGCCCTGGCCCACATACTGCCGGCCGGTGAAGAGCGTGTCCGAGCCCCCGACCGTGATGCTGTCGGGCGCCAGGGCCAGCGCATCCTCATTCACGGTTCCGAGGTCGAAGATCAGCCGGACCCCGGCCGAATCCGCGGTGCGGCTGCCCGACTGAAACACCCAGAACTCCAGGTACTCGTCGCGGGTGAGGTCCACGCCGGTCGGGCTGAGTGAGGTGACCATCGACCGCCACCGTGGCCTGCCCAGCCGTTCGGGGAGCGACCAGCGGGAGGCATTGTTCCGCTGCACCACCCCGCCCGCCGTGTCGGCGTGGAGGGTGAGGAACATGGCGGTCTCGAGTTGTTCCACTCTTCCCGAGATCCGGATCAGCGTGTCAATGTCCTGGGGCCGGAGCTCCAGTGCCTGATTGCTGCCTGCGGCCGGCACGAGGTTCTGCCAGGTCAATGCGACCGCGTCATCGGGCTGAAAACCACCGGCGAATCCCAGGTCTTCCACCCCGTCGGCCTGCTGTGGCGTGCTGCCGAACTGCCAAGCGGTCTCGCGGAGCGGAAGCGCAATGCCCGCATCCGCTTCGAATTCTTCGACGTAAGCCTGCCCGGAGCGGTTGGGGTCCGGCTTAGTGAAGGCAAACTCCGCGTTGAAATCGAGGAGCGACGGCGCCACGGCGGGGCGGGTGGTCAGGTGACTGAGCAGGCGGCTCACACCCGACGGCTTGAAGTGAAGCGCCGTGTTGACGCCGCCGATCAGATTGGCCGAAGCCTCGAAGCCGAGCGGGGGCCGGTTGAAGGCACTCTGCTCCTGTTGATACACGCCGATGAGGTTGATCTCGCCCACCTCGCCCAGGCTGTAGCGGGTAGACAGGCCCAGGATGGTCGTCGGGGCAACGGCGAACAGCCCCTGTTCCTCGAAACGCGCGTTGATCTGGCCGGCCGTGCTTCCAAAAAGCGCGTCAGGATTGAGGAAGGTGACCTGCCCCAGATCGTAGGAGATGCTGTAATCCACGCCGCGTTCCAGGCGCCGCCCTCCCAGCAGCAGCTGCTCGCTGCCTTCCCGGATCTGCAGGGCGCCAAGGTTCAGCGTTGATCGGTCGCCGCCGCCGCTCGAGTTGTAGCGCAGCCTGACCTGAAATCGGGCCGGTGGCCCCTGCGTGAGAAGGAGGTAGAGCGGAGTTCGATAGAGGGAGTCGGATCGCTCGGCCGCACTCAAGCGGGGATCCGCGAACGGCGTCAGGCTGGGGAAGATGATGTACGATTCCTTCAGCACCTCGGAGGCGTCGGGGTCCCGGGTGCGGGGGAATAAACGGTTCTCCCGGTCGAAGACATTCTGATCGGTGGCCACCGCCAACCCGAGCAGCGCCAGGTACGTCGTACCGGCGCCCTGGGGCCGCTCCGAGCGGTTGACGGACAGGTTGACTTGAAGCGAGGCAGGATCGAGATCCGCTCCGGCCACCCGGTAGATCTGACGCATCTCATGGCGAAACGTCACCGCCTCCGGGCCCTTCTTCGGCTCCACGATGAGACGAAGACTATCGGTGGAGCCCTGGCCTCGATCGTCCGACGGGAAGCTCCCGACAGTCGTCCCGGCAGCGGTGGTATAGCTCACGGCCAGGTAGTCGTTCTGGTCGAGCTTGGTCGAGAGGGCAAACCAGAGACCCGAGGGATCCAGGTAGTAGTCGGTGCCCTGGATCAGCAGCTGCCACCGCACCGGGCCGAAGCTCTGCGCGGGATCGATGGTGCGGGCTAGCGCGGTGATCCCGCCGAGGTTGGGATCGGCCCCGCTCCCGCTCTGGGGCGGCCGATAGCGGTAGACTCGAACCTGGGCCGGCTGGGCGGTGGGAGCAATGACAGCACCGGCCAGGTTGAGAATGTCGATGGCCGGAAAGCCCGGCAACGCCGTAGTAGGATCCACCACCCAGAAGAAGCGGCCGGTCTCGAAATCGAGGTCCCGCGCCTGTCGATCCTGAGGCTGGCTCGTTGTCTGGCCGATGGTGTAGACCCGATTGGCCACCTGGCTTCCCTTCTGGGTAGCCGCCAGGGTCTGGAACTGAAACGGGCCTACTTCGAACTTGGCGTTGACGCCGAAGTTGTTGGCCGGGATAGCAGCGGTGATGAACCGGGACGGGGGAGGTTGGAAGGTGACGGTGCCGACCTCGATCCGCCGGATGATCTCGTCCTCGAGTCCTTCGTAATAGACTTGAACGTTGTTATTGCCGGAGAAATCCCGTTCGGTGTCGTAGTCCACCGCGACGTGGACCCGTCGCCCGAGAGTTCCACTGGATCTCACGTTCAGCTGGTTGTCCAATCGCGGTGGCTTGAAGCCGCCCCGGCAGCCGGAGTTTGGATCCAGCAGCAAGGCCGGCCCGCAGCGCTCGTTTCGAAGCCGGTCGGTTCGGAGCTCGAATCTGACTTGGCCGTCGAGCGCAAGGTCGGCATACTTCTTGGAGAGCCCGAGGACACCGCGGTTGGGTTGCGGAATTCCCTGCTCCTCAGGCCCCTCCTCTCGAGCCTGCGTTCCGTACAGGGCCATGAAGCGACGCGCGGCGGCCCGCTGGTTCCTGGCCGAATCCAGCACAGCGGAGACCGTGCTGTCCCAGGCGGCGGCGCGAAGGGCGGGCGGAGTCCGGTGAGCCCCGAGCCAGGTGGCCCGGAGCAGAGCTGGCTCCCGGAGCTCGAACGGGGGGACTGAGAAGGTCGCCCGCACGCCGATGGCACCCGTGTCGGCTCGAGCCGAATCGGCTTGGCCGGCGAGGATCCTCGGAAGTGTGACGAGGCAGACTAGGGCGACGTGAAAACGCGCCACTCTACGGAGACACAACGATAGGGCTTTGGAGTAGTGGATCGGCAAATATAATTGGCCAACGAAACCCTTACAACCATATAAGTTAGCTGACTTGCGCCTGCTCAATCGCTACATCCTGCGCCAACTGGCGGCACCCTTCTTCTTCGCGTTGGCTGCCCAGACCAGCCTCATGCTCCTGAGCCAGGTGGCCAAGAAATTCGGCGCGCTGGTGGGCAAGGGCCTGCCCTGGACTGTCATCGGCGAGGTCTTCCTCCTGAGCCTGCCGTTCATCATCGCCATGACCCTGCCGATGGCCGTGCTGCTGGCTGTGCTCTACACCTTCAGCCACCTCGCCGCCGACAACGAGATCACGGCCACGAAGGCCAGCGGGATCAGCGTGTACCAGGTGCTGACCCCGGTGTTGCTCTGGGGTGTATGCATGGCCGCGCTGAACTTCGCCTTCGTGGACCAGGTTCTGCCCCGGACTAACGCGCGGCTCCGGTCCCTGCTGATCGATATCGGGAGGAAAAAGCCCACCTTCGAGCTCCGCGAGCAGGTGATCAACGAGGTGCCTCCGTCCCAGTACTTCCTCCGGGCGAGCCGGATCGATGCCGCCACCGGCCGCTTGCGCGGGGTCACGATCTATGACGTGGGAGGCGAGTCGAGCCGCCGGATCATCTACGCGGACAGCGGCGCGATGGCGTACGCCGAGGGGCAGACCGATCTCAGCTTGCGCCTGTATGACGGCGCCATTCACCAGTATCGTCCCGCCGAGCCCGCCCGGTTTCAGCTCACCTACTTCACGGTCAATGACATCCGGGTGAAGAACGTGTTCGACGAGCTGCAGCGGAACACCAGCGAGTCGGTGAGAGGTGACCGGGAGATGAGCACCTGCGAGATGCTCACGGTCATTCGTGACGCCAGAGAGGAGCTGGCGGAGGCCCGGCGCGAGCGGTCCGAGCTGGTCCTCAACGATCTACGAACGCTCCTGGGGCAGTCTACGCTCCGGGGAATCCCGGCTACTCCACCCGACTCGTCGCGCCGGGGGTATTGCGGCTGGTTACAGTCGGTGCTCGCGACCCTCCTTCCCAAGACGGCAGAGGCCCAGGCGGCTGCACAGGGGGTTTCCCCGAAGCTCCCGCCCCAGAGCCGCCCGGTCATGCGCCCAAGGGTGAGGCTCTCCAGCTGGTCGGAGGTGGCCAGCGCGACCGACCGGGTCAGAGACGCCGACCGCCGGGCCGACCGCTATGCGGTCGAGGTGCATAAGAAGTGGGCGATCAGCCTGGCCTGCATCTCGTTCGTGATCGTCGGCATCGTGATGGCGCTCCGGTTCCCCCGGGCCGGCATCGGACTGGTGATCGGTGGCGGGCTCCTGGTGTTCTCCATCCATTATGTGGGACTCACCGCGGGGGAAAGTCTGGCCGACCGGGGCCTCGTCTCTCCCTGGGTGGCCATGTGGACGCCGAACATCCTGCTTACCGTGCTGGGGGTGCTGGGACTGCTCAAGGTGAGCCGGGAGTCGGGCTCGACTCGAGGAGGAGACTTCCAGGAGCTGCTCGATGGCCTCAGGCATCTGCTCCGACGGCTGCTGCCGCCGTTCCGTCCGCTGCTGCCCCCGGTTCGATGGCTGACCGCCGTCCTCAAACGAAGGCGGGGCGCCATCCGGAGAGCCGGCTTTCTGCGGCTGAGCGGGCTGCGGCAACTCGATCGTTACGTGATCGAGAGCTGGGTCCGGATCTTCGTGCTCACCGCGCTCGGCTTTCCGTTGGTCTCCATCCTGATCAACCTCACCGACAACCTGAACCGGCTCCTCGATCGCGGATTGGGCATGAAGGAGATCGCGATCAGTTACATCTACTCCATCCCGGAGAACGCCTTTATCGTCATGCCGGCTGCGGTGTTGTTCGCCACCGTGTTTACCGTCGGCGCCATGGGACGGCACTCGGAGCTGACCGCGGCCAAGGCCGGCGGCCAGAGCTTTCACCGGCTGATGCGGCCGGTGTTCATTGCCGCGTGTGCGGCTTCGGCCCTGGCCTTCCTGGTGGGAGAGCTGGCGCCGGGCGCCACAGCGCGCCAGCTCGAGATTCAAAAGGCCAGACAGACCCGGCCGACTCGCACGCGATTCAACTTCGTGTACCGGGGCGACAAGGGGTGGGTCTACACCATCCGCTCGCTCGACGTGACTAACCGGCAACTCAAGCAGCTCATGTTCGAGCGCCAGGGAACCGGGCTGTCCTACCCGGATCTGGTGCTCACCGCAGATAGCGCAAGCTACGACGACAAGGTCAAGGCGTGGCGTCTGCGGAACGGGGCAAGCCGCGTGCTCGTGGGCCCGAACCGGCAGGCGACCTTCACCTTCCGCACGATGCGGCTGAAGGCGCTCCGGCAGTCCCCAGCCGATCTGCTGGCGGAGCCGAAGGCGCCGGACGAGATGCGCTACGCGGAGTTGGGCCGCTACATCGATGCGCTGAAACGCTCCGGGAATGACGCGAACAAGCTGCTGGTGGACCAGGCCCTGAAGCTGGCGCTCCCGGCTACCTGCTTGATCATCGCGCTGTTCGGCGCTCCGCTCGCAGTCACATCGCCGCGGGCCGGCGCTGCGGTGGGCGTCGCCATCAGCCTGGGCACGACGGTCGTCTTCCTCCTGGTTACCCAGATCACCAAGGCGGTCGGCGCCGGTGGCGTGATCAACCCCCTCGTGGCCGCGTGGTTTCCGAACGTGGTGTTTTTATTCGCCGGCTTGGTTTTATTGGCCAAGGTTCGAACTTAGTCGAAGCCACAACCTCTCGGCTGGACATTGGACCACACTGCTAACGGAACATCCGCGGTCCGGAGGACCGCGCCGATTGAAGAGCCCGGCCCGTAAGGGCCGGGTGCGCGTCCACGCGCATCAAATCACGCGAGCCGGCCCGCAGGGCCGGCGTTTGCGTCGGCGGATGAATCCGACGCCGGGTCACGAGGTTTGACGTCTCCCTATAGGCCCGCCTTCGGCGGGCTTCCTTTTTTTATTTTTGGGCCCGTGGCCCACCCGGCCCTTACGGGCCGGGCTCATGTTTGGCGCGGTCCTCCGGACCGCGGTGCCCTGTATATTTGATGGCATGGCAACGTTGCGGCCGGTCATCGTAGGCACCGGAATAGCCGGCCTTTGGACGGCGTGGCGGCTGGCCTCCGAAGGCGTCTCCGTCGTCCTCGTTACCAAGGAGAGCCTGGCGGACAGCGCCAGCTCCTGGGCCCAGGGCGGCATCGCGGTAGCACTGGGACCTGGTGACAGCCCCAGCCAGCACGCGGCGGACACCCTGGCAGCCAGCGACGGACTGGCCGATCCCGAAGCCATTAGAATCCTCACAAGTGAAGGCCCCGACCGCATTTACGAGCTGCTGGCCATGGGCGCGGTCTTCGACCGCAGCCCCGACGGCAAGCTCGGGCTCGGGCTCGAGGCCGCCCATACCCAGCCCCGGATCATCCATTCGGGCGGGGACCAAACCGGGGCAGCACTCATCAGCTGCCTGGCCGAGGTGGTTCGGAGTCTTCCCGAGATTCAGATCCTGGAGCACACTGAAGTCACCAGCCTTCTGACCCATGATGGCCGTGTCGTGGGCGTTGGCACTCTACCTCGTGGCGGCGCCGGTTCAGCAATTGGGGCACCGGCAATCATCCTCGCCACCGGCGGCGTGGGGCAGTTGTACGCCGTCACCACCAACCCCAAGGTTGCCACTGCCGACGGGTGGGCCCTGGCGTACCGAGCCGGCGCCCAACTCCGTGATATCGAATTTCTCCAATTCCATCCAACCGCGTTGAAGCTGCCGGGTGTCAATCCCGCACCGTTGATCTCCGAGGCGGTGCGCGGTGCGGGGGCCGTCCTTCTCGACAAATCGGGGAAGCGGTTCG
>DASYVW010000597.1:0-2247 GCA_035936675.1 Gemmatimonadales bacterium | reverse complement strand
GCGTGCGGGACAATTCGGGTCGTCGGCGGAACAATTCAGGAGGGTGTCGAGGGAATTCTACTCGCGGTCAGGCCGCAGGCGGACTCGGCCGACAAAAGCGAGGTTCAGTGCGGTTGCCTGTGTTTCTGGACAGTCGAAGTGTGCACGAAAGTGGACAGCTACGGTGAAGGAGTCGGTGCTACTTGACCCCGAAGCCGATGCTCGGGTCCTGCCCGCACCCGTTCCAGCGCACCCGTACGAACCCGACCATGTCCCCGAAGTCTCCCGCCGCGTGGAGCTCGCCGTTCTTGATCCGCTGCACCGTATCGGTACAGCTCGCGTCATACTCCAGCGGGGTGGGCGTGGTCACCACCAGGGCCACCTGCTCGGTGCCCCGGGCCCAGTTCATGGTGCCCGAGATGTCGAGGGTGCCGCTGTTCACCGGCCCGTTGATCTGGAGCGGGGGGTTGGGCACGTAGTTCACGGTCCACTGCTCGGCGATGTTGGCGTCGGGCTTGCCGACGAAGGTGCGCTTCAGTTGGAGGTCGGAGGACAGGAGCAGCGCGGCCACCGAGCCGCTCAGGGTGCGGGTGCCGCTTCGCTCCACATCGTAGATCTTGTCCTTGGCCGCGTTGGTGTAGCGGGAGCGGAGCACGGTAAGGGTCGCGTCGTAGCCGAAGCCGGCGCTGGTCGGCGCGGGATCCTGGAGCCGGAGCTGGCCCACCAGGTCGAGGGTGCCGCCCCGCCAGCCGTCGAACTGGCAGGGGGGCGCGGTGAAGACGTAGGTGGCGTCGTCGGGTACCCCGTCCCCATCCGCGTCGCCAGGAGTTGACGAAACGACACAGGGGGCGGAGGACGCGGGGGTCCGGGTGGTGCCGATCGGGGTCAGCGAGGTGGACAGGGTCAGGGCGTCGGCGGTGGCCTCGACCTCGTCCCGGATGGTGAGGCCGACGTCGCCGGTCAGCTCGTTGCCGGCGCCCGGAGTGGTGAGGTTTCCGGCGTTGCAAGCCGCTGCGGCCACGGCGCTTAGTGCAAGGGCAAAGGGGCCCATCCTGATCCATCGTGCCGGCATTTCGTGCTTCTCCTCTAACAATGGCTCGGCGGCGGGCCCTGCGGCGGGCGAACCGGGTGCCGAGGACGGACGTCCCCTTGGCAGCATAACCCGGGCCTCCGCTGGGCTACAACCCGGCCCCCGCTCAGCGAGTCACCAACCGCCGACGCAGGGAGGCTGCCTGCTGCCGGTAGTTGGTGTCCATGGCTTCCCGTACCGGCAAGGAGTCCACCAGGTGGAGCTGGGCTTCCGCCTCTCGAGGCTGCCTGGCATCGACGTAGATGTCCGCCAGGGCCAGGTGATGGTAAATGCGCCCCGGTGCGAGCTCCACCGCCTTCTTCATGTAAGCGATCGCCTTGGGCCACGAGGCCTGGTCGAGTACCCGACCGCCCAGAAAATGCCGGGCCACGAAGCGACCGATCCCGGGGAGCCGCATGACCTCGGCGTTCCACCGGCCCAGGATGTGGTAGGCACCGTCGTGGCGGGGATCGATGGCCAGGGCTCGCAGAGCCTCGTTTCGGATGAGGGCGGCGCGGTGGACCTTTTCCTCCGGCCCTACCATGAGCGCGGCTCGCCCCAGGGAGGCGGCGAGGGCAAAGTGCCCATCGGCGCCGGAGGAGTTGGCCTTCACCGCTCGCTGGGCATAGCGCTCCGCCCGGGCATACAGCGAGTCTCGCCTGGCGCTTTTCACCCTCATCGGGAACGGATCTCCCAGCAGGCCCAGCGTCAGCGCCGCGCGCCAGTTGGCCTCGTAATTCATCGAATCCTGCTTCAGGGCCGCCTCGAACTGCTGGAGGGCCGCCGGCAGGTCGCGCGCCTCGGTCGCGACAATCCCCAGGGCGACGTGGTTGGCGGCCTGCTGCGCGTGGAGCGGGAAGGCGACCAGGCAGAGCCCGGCGAAGCGCGTTGCGGGTTTCAACAGGGGAATATTTCTCCATTCCAGGCAGATATGCGACAGGAATCGCGGGGAAGCTGTCGTATTCACGGTTGCGTGATTGTTGGCCATGCTCCCCGGGTGGCGGGTTGTCGTTTCGCGAGGCACATTGGAGAAGCTCACCGCCACATGTGATCCGCAGCTCTCACGAATCGATCCATTGCCCGTCAACATTCCTCCCTGAGGAACCAGCCGATGACCCAACCCAGACGGATCTTGAACAACCCGGCACGATTACTCGCGGCCGCCGCGGCGGCCCTGGTGGCGGCGGCGTGCTCCGATT
>DASYVW010000596.1:0-3523 GCA_035936675.1 Gemmatimonadales bacterium | reverse complement strand
CCAGATGGCCTTGGCGGAGTCGTACAGCCGCTCGAGGTGCTGCGTCAGCCGGAAGAGCTTACCGCCGTACGCGCGAATACCCTCGAACACGCCGTCACCGTAGAGCAGGCCGTGATCGTATACCGATACCGTGGCGGTGCTCCGGTCGCACCATTTGCCGTCGAGCCAGATGGTCGGCGTGCCGGTTCCCTGTGCTCCGGGCGCGGTGGTGGGCTTAGTCGAGACGGTCATGGTGGGAATGTAAGAAGGCTATGGGCTATGGGCTATGGGCTAGCCAATCGCACCCCCGCAGCTAGATCCGCCTCCTGCGGTACACCCGAAGCAGTGCGGTCCCAGCGCGATCTCCCTCGTCGCCAGCTCGGCCGCGTCGAAGTCGAGAATGTTGCGCGACGCCGAGGCAACCGGGAGATCGAGCATCTGATTGAAGTCGCAGTCGTAGAGCGTGCCGTCCCAGCCCACAGAGATAGTGTTGCGGCACATCACTCCGGCCGCGGCGGCGGGGTTGAAGGCCCGGACCAACCTTTCCAGGTACGCCTCGGTCTGCTGCTTCTCGTCCAGATGCTGAAGGAACCGGCTGATCGGCATGTTGGTGATGGTGTACAGCCGATTGAACACGATGCCGTGCCGCCGCTCGAGCTCCCGTTTCCAGTCACGCTCGGCCGCAGCCTGGACCGGCGGCAGGAAGGCACCGACCGGGTTGGTAACCAGATTCAGCAGCAGTCCGGTGCCCGGGCAGCCGTAGCCGAGCTCATTCAGCTCGCGGAGTGCGTCGATCGAGTCATCGAACACTCCATCGCCCCGCTGGGCATCGGTTTGTCTTCCCTGAAAATAGGGCAACGATGCCACCACCTCGACTCGGTAGTCGGCCAGAAAGCGCGGCACCCAGCGGTAATTCGGCAGCCGCGTCACCGTGAGGTTGCAGCGGTCGATCACCTGGCAGCCGAGTGCTGTCGCCTCGCGCGCGATACGGCGGAACTCCGGATGCAGCTCCGGCGCTCCTCCCGTGATATCGAGCGTCGGGATGTGGTTCGCCATCAGCACGGCCAGGCACGCATCGATGATGGCGTCCGGCATCATTTCGGTTCGATCGGGGCCGGCATCCACATGACAGTGGTGGCAGGTCTGATTGCACTTCTTCCCGATGTTGATCTGCAGGATGTCGATGCCTCTGGGCCGGAGAGGATAGAGGCCGGCGGTCTCCAATGCCGATCCGAAGCTTCGAGGCAGCGGCAGCTCCGCCAGCCGCCGGCGCTGTGCCGCCCCACTCGCAAGTGGATGCCGCTGCTTCTGAAGGCTGGGCAGGACTGCCACTCACATGCCCAGGCGCTGGAGATGATTACGCATCTGCACGCCGTGGACCAGCGAGGCGCCGCCCCGGATCGCGGCGGCCACATGGATCGCTTCGGTCATCTGCTCCTCATTCGATCCCTGCTCCAGGGCCGAGGTGGTGAAGGCATCGATGCAGTAGGGACACTGGACCGAGTGCGCCACGGCGAGCGCAATGAGCGCCTTCTCCCGGCTGGTGAGGGCGCCTTCGGCAAACACGGCATCGTACCAGGATTGGAATTTCTTCCACAGATCCGGAGCACCGGTAGCCAGCTCGGCAAAGCGGCCAAGATCGGCGGCGTGGTAGTAGTCCTCGTGATTCATGGGGATCCTGTGGCGTACAAGGGCAAGACTGCGGAACGAGCTTGGGTTGGCCTGAGCTCCGCCAGCCCTATCGAATGTTAACGAAGCGGCCCGTGGAGGGAACGCCGGCTGCGTTCACCAGGAAAAGCAGGTAGTCGCCCGGGGGAGCCAGGTTGCTGTTTGCCGGCGCCGCAACCGAGAGGCCTCCGGTCTGAGCCTGGAACGTCAGGCTCATGAAGCGCTGATTCTGATTGAACGAGTGGGTCACCGAGCTGAGCCGGACGAGGCTCACCGTCGAGATCGATCCGGCGTCCGGCGTGGCAACGGCGAAGGTGGATCCGTACGATATCGCCGCAGGAGCGCTGCCGATGGCCGGGCGGGGTCCCCGGAAGAGATAGGGCGGTGAATAGATCTCGGCGTTGAACTGATTCACGTCCTGGGTCCTGGTATCGGCGTCGAAGTTTTCCCCGGCTCCCGCCACCAGGACACGGGCATCAGGAAGCAGAATGGCGGTGGAATGGTAGATCCGGTTAATCGTGTTGGACGCGAGGGTCTTCCACGTGCCGGCTGACGGGTTCCAGATCTCTGCCGCGTGCACGGTGCCCGCCGCGTTATTGAACCCAGCTGCATTGGTTCCACCGATGACGAGTACGTCGCCGGTCGGTAACAACGTCGCGTTGAGGTGACGCCGCGCGAACGCCATCGAGCCGGTGCTCCGCCACTGGGGCGAGCCGCTGGTGAGATCGATCGTCTCCGCGGTGTTGGTCGGCAAAGCCCCTGGGGCAAAACGCCCACCGCCCCCGCCGACGATCAGGACCTTGCCGGGCTGGTACATCACCGCGGTTCCCGCCTCCCGATCGCCGTAGATGCTGTTTCCCACCACGGTCCAGGCGCCCGTTCCCTGGGGATCGAGGTAGCTGCTGACCCTGCTCCACCCGGCGTAGAAGACCTTTCCGTTCGGCGCCTGGAAGGTCCACGGGTAATACGGCAGTGCCAGACTCGCGCCGGTGAGCCGGCGCCAGCCGCTCCCGGTCCATACCTCGGGTACCGGCACCATCACCATCGAGGAATCCGACCCTCCGATCGCGAGCATTTCGCCATTGGCCAGCGCCGTGGTGGTGGGATACCAGCGGCCCTGGGCCATGGGCTGAACCGGAGTGAATGTCTGGCTGGCGGGATCAAAAATGTTAGCGTCAGGCAACCCCTTCTTGGCCGCTATATGCCCTCCGGTCACGAACAGCCTGCCATCCGGCAGAAACGCGTGGCCGCTGCACACGAGCCTGGTGGCGCTTGTCGAGATGGTGAAGCTGTTTGAGGTCGGGTCCCACACCTCGGGTGACCCCATCAAGCCATAGGTCAGAACCCGCCCAGTAGGAAGCAGGTGGAGGTGAACGCCGACCACCAGCGCCGAGGGTGCGCCCCAGTCGAACGGCGGGGTCCACTGGCCCATCTCCGCTTCCACGGAGGCGGTCGCGGTCGCGGTGAAGGTGACCGGGGTGAGCCCCGCCACCGACGCGGTGAGCGTCTGGGGGCCGGGCGATGGTCCAACCGTCCACTCGGCCGATGCCGTCCCCTGGGCGTTGGTCGGCCCGCTCGTCGGCGACGCCGAACCGCCTCCACCAGTGACGGCCCACGTGACCGTTACGCCCTGCATGGGAGCGTTCGCTGCATCCAGCACCCTCACGACGAGCGGGCTGCCCAACTTCTGACCGGCCCCCGAACTCTGGCCATTGCCGGAGACGAGCTCCAGCTTGGTCGGAGTCTGCGTCCCCTGCACGCAGGTCACCGTAAAGCTCGCCTCGACGGTGGCTCCAACGGACACCACCACCATCCTCGAGAGGCCGTTTGCCGACGTGCAGTTCTGGGCGACATCTCCCAGCACTACGGTGTGACT
>DASYVW010000595.1:0-5013 GCA_035936675.1 Gemmatimonadales bacterium | reverse complement strand
TTGGACTCGACCGAATTGCAGGCTACTTCGGGAGCGAAGTGGTGGACGCGTGGCGTGCCTCGCAGGGGCATCTTCAGACTATTCCCTCGCTCAGCCTGGCCGACTTTGCGGCTCAACTCCAGTCCAACGACAAGGTGGTGGTAGATGTGCGGGGGGAAGGGGAGTGGAAGGCTGGTCACCTGCCTGGATCGGTCCACCTGCCGCTCGGCGAGCTGGATGGCCGGCTCAACGAGCTGCCGCGGGATCGCACGGTGATCGTCCACTGCCAGACCGGCGCCCGCGCCGCCATGGCGGCGAGCCTGCTTCGAGCCCGCGGCTTCCGCGAGGTGAGCCAGTTCCCGGGAGGATTCGCCGAGTGGCGAGCCGCGGGGCAGCCGGTCGAGAGCTCCTGACAGCGCGAGTAGTGCTGCTGCTGATTGGTCTTGCGGTGCTGGCGATCGCGGGCCGCTCGGCGATCGAGTTCATCCCCCGTTTTGCCGACTGGGTCGCACGCAATGGCATGGCCGGCGCGCTGCTGTTCGTACTGGGATATGTCGCCGCGACGGTGGCGTTCGTGCCTGGCTCCCTTCTCACAATCGCCGCCGGAGCGATCTTCGGGCTCGGCAAGGGCACGGCGCTCGTCTTCGTGGCGGCGACACTCGGCGCCTCGGCCGCGTTCCTGGTCTCCCGTTACCTGGCGCGGCCGCTGGTGGAGCGCCGGCTGGCCGGCAACGAGCGCTTCGCTGCCATCGATCGTGCCATCGGCCACGAGGGTCGCAAGATCGTCTTCCTGCTCCGGCTCTCACCGGTCTTTCCCTTCAACCTGCTGAACTACGCTCTCGGGCTCACCAAGGTGCGCTTCCGCGACTATGTCATTGCCTCGGCGGGGATGCTACCGGCTACCCTGCTGTACGTGTATTACGGCAGGATCCTCGGCGACGTGGCCCGGGTGGCGAGCGGCACGCCGATCCAGCGGGGCCCGGAATACTACGTCCTCCTCGGTATCGGTCTCGCGGCCACGATCGTGGTCACCGCGCTGGTGACTCGCACCGCCCGCCGCGCACTCCGCGACGCCATCGGCAATGGCGGCGGCACGTCCTGATGCTCCACCCTCCCGACGAGCAGAACCGACGCCTGTTGGAGAACGTGCACCCACCCGGCTGGGTGAACCCCGAGCCGAAGAGCCGGTACCACCTCGTGGTGATCGGCGCCGGGACCGCTGGGCTGGTGACCGCGGCGGCAGCGGCGGGGCTTGGCGCTCGAGTCGCGCTGGTCGAACGTCATCTGATGGGCGGCGACTGCCTCAACGTCGGCTGCGTTCCGTCGAAGGCCATCATCCGGGCCGCGCGAGCCTGGCACGAAGCGCGGGAGGCACACCGGCTCTTCGGAGGACCGCCGGCAGTGGAGCGCGGAGATTTCGGAGCGGCCATGGAGCGCATGCGGCGGATCAGGGCCGACCTGAGCTCGATCGACAGCGTCCATCGATTCCTTGACCTCGGCGTAGATGTATTTCTCGGCGACGGCCGGTTCGTTGGACCCGCGGCGGTCGAGATCGGGGGCAAGCGGCTCGAGTTCCGCCGGGCGGTGATCGGCACCGGCGGGCGACCCGATGCACCAGAAATCCCGGGCCTCGGGGCCGCCGGTTACCTGACCAACGAGACGATCTTCTCCCTCACCGCGCTACCGCCCCGCTTACTCGTGATCGGCGCGGGTCCCGTCGGCTGCGAGCTGGCGCAGGCCTTTGCCCGGTTCGGGAGCCAGGTCACTGTGATCGATCGGGGCGAGCATGCTCTGCCCAGGGAAGACGCCGACGCGGCGGGCGTGGTCGAGCGTGCCATGGAGCGCGACGGGGTCGTCTTCCGGCGCCGGGCCTCCATCATTCGGGTGGAGCGGAGTGGCGGGGAAAGGCTGATCGTTCTACAAGGCGCGACCGGTGAGGAGCCAGTACGGGGTGATGAGATTCTCCTTGCGGCGGGCCGAGTGCCCAACGTAGAGGGGCTCGACCTGGAGGCTGCGGGTATTGTCTACGACCGGGCGGGCGTGCAGGTGAACGACCGGCTCCGGACTAGCAACCGCCGGGTCTACGCCGCTGGCGACATCTGCTCGGGCTTTCACTTCACCCACGCGGCGGACGCGCTGGCTCGGATTGTGGTGCAGAACGCGCTCTTCCATGGGCGAGCCAGGGCAAGCCGGCTCATTATTCCATGGACCACGTACACCAGTCCGGAGGTGGCGCATGTCGGCATGTACGAAAAGGACGCGCGCACGGCAGGCCTCCAGGTAGACACCCTAACCATCTCCATGCACCAGGTCGACCGTGCAGTCCTGGACGGCGAGACCGAAGGCTTCCTGCGGGTTCACTTGAAAAAAGGAACCGACCGGATCCTCGGCGCCACACTCGTCGCCGAGCACGCGGGGGAGATGATCAGCGAGATCAGCGTCGCCATGACTGCAGGGCTGGGTCTCCGCCGGATTGGCGCGACCATTCATCCATACCCCACGCAGGCCGAGGTGTTCCGGAAGGCAGCGGACGCGTGGCGGCGAAAGAAGCTGACGCCCTCGGTGAAGCGAGTGCTCCAGCTGTTCTTCCGATTTGTCAGGTAGGCTCAGGCCCACCCGCTGGCCGGGTGGCGGGGTGTCCTCTACCGCCGGTCCCCGATCTTCGGTATATCCTCTGCAACCTCCACCTCGGAATTCCGCCATGCTCAAGGAGTTCAAGGCGTTCGCGCTTCGCGGCAATGTTCTCGATCTCGCCGTCGGCATCATCACCGGCGGGGCATTCGGCACGATAGTCAAATCGCTGGTCGACGACGTCATCATGCCACCGATCGGGCTCGCGCTCGGCAACGTGGATTTCGCCAACCTGTTCCTGCTGCTCAAGCCGGGACTGAAGGCGCCGGCGCCGTATGCCACGGTGGCGGACGCGCAGGCAGCGGGTGCGGTGACGATCAACTACGGGAACTTCGTCAACAACGTGGTCACCTTTATCATCGTGGCCTTTGTCGTATTCCTCATCGTGCGCATGGCGAACCGGCTCAAGCCGCAGGATGCCGCGGCGCCCACCACGAAGGACTGCCCTTACTGCCGGATGGCGATCCCGGTGGGTGCCTCCCGCTGTCCCCACTGCACCTCCGACCTGAAGGCGGCCTGATCCGTGCGCCATTCGATGACGACGACAGCCTTCACTCTGGATGGTTTCCGCGTAGTCGAGAACCTCGGGGTCGTTCGGGGGATCACCGTCCGCTCCCGTTCGATCTTCGGCACCATCGGGGGGTCGCTGCAAACGCTGCTGGGTGGCAACATCACCCTCTTCACTGAGCTGTGTGAGAAAACCCGAGCCGAGGCGTTCGAGATGATGGTTGCGCATGCCGAGGAGCTGGGGGCGAATGCCGTGGTGGGGATTAGGTATGATGCCACCGAGCTGATGCAGGGTGTGAGCGAGGTCCTGTGCTACGGGACGGCCCTGGCGGTCGAGGCCATTTAACTTTACAGTGCAAAGCACTTGATGAAACTGCGGTTGGGCGTTACACTCAGGGCATGACCACACTCCGTCCCAAGCCCGAGGCCGAACCAGAACCGGCGCTGCACGCCCGGGCGATGGACAACCTGTCCTTCATCCGCTCCACGATGGAACGGGCCACGGCCTTCACCGCGGTCCCGGGGTGGGGCGGGGTTGCCATGGGCGTCACCGCGCTGGCCGCTACCGCGCTGGCCAATGACCGGCCACCCGCCGAATGGCTGGCGGTGTGGCTCTCGGCCTCGGTACTCGCTCTCGCCATTGGGGGTTGGGCCATGGCGCTCAAGGCCCGGCGCGGAGGGACATCGGTCCTCTCGTATTCCGGCCGTCGCTTTGTCCTGAGCTACGTGCCGCCGCTCGCGGTCGGTGGTCTCCTCACCCTCGTTCTGGTTCGGGCTGGCCTGTACAGCGCGCTCCCCGGGACGTGGCTCCTCTTGTACGGGACCGGGGTCGTGACCGGCGGGGCCTTCTCCGTCCGGGTCGTTCCCCTCATGGGGCTCTGCTTCATGGCGCTCGGCGCCGTCGCGCTCCTGGCTCCCCCAGGCTGGGGTGAGTGGCTGATGGCGGTGGGATTCGGTGGACTCCATATCATCTTCGGCCTGATCATCGCAGGGAGGTACGGTGGCTAAATCCAACCTGGCCTCGACGGGCCATGACGGAGGCAAGCGGCCCCAACGGCTCCAGGGCATCAAGGGCGATGGGGCGCGGCACGGTCCGCTCGAGCTCGATCGGCTGATTCACGAACGCATGCGCCTCGCGATCGTCAGCGCACTCGCCGTGAACCACAGCCTGAGCTTCAACGAGCTCAAGCGTTTGCTCGATTCGACCGATGGTAATCTGAGTGTCCACGCCCGGAAGCTGGAGGAGGCCAACTACATCGTGTGCACCAAGTCGTTCGCAGGACGGATGCCGCGGACCGAGTACCGGTTGAGCCCGGTGGGCCGCCGCGCGCTGGAGCGCTATCTGGACCACATGGAAGCGCTGATTCACAGTACGCGGGATCGCTGAGCGGCTCTCTTTTTTGGGGACTCACTTTATGACGCAAAGACCTTCACCTCCCTCGGCCCCTGACGGTCTCCATGTGGGGATCATCATGGACGGAAACGGGCGCTGGGCCGCCCGGCAGGAGCTCTCCCGGGGGGCCGGACACCAGGCGGGAGCCGAGACAGTGCGCCGCGTCGTCGAGGCGGCCCCCGAGGCCGGTGTGGCGATTCTGTCTCTGTTCGCCTTCTCCTCCGATAACTGGCGGCGGCCCGCCATGGAGGTTGCCTGGCTCATGCGCCTGTTCCGGCAGTACATCCGCTCGGAAACGGCGCGGTGCGTCAGCAACGGCGTCCGTCTCGAGGTCATCGGCCGGCGCGACCGGCTGGGGATGTCGCTGCTTCGAGCCATCGAGGCGGCGGAGGTTGCCACCAGCGGGGGCACCCGGCTGCGGCTCCGGATCGCCATCGACTACTCCGGTCGTGATGCCATCCTCCGGACCGCCCAGTGTCTCCGGCAGAGCCCGCTCTCCCGTG
>DASYVW010000594.1:0-5570 GCA_035936675.1 Gemmatimonadales bacterium | reverse complement strand
ATGGTCGCGGAAGAGGCGCGAGCCTTGGCCGCCGCCGGGGTGCAGGCCGCGCCATCGGTGCCGGTTGGAGTCATGATCGAGACTCCCGCCGCCGTCCTCATGGCCGACCGGCTTGCCGAGGTGAGCGCATTTTTCAGCGTGGGCACCAACGACCTCACCCAGTACACGATGGCGGTAGACCGGGGCAACGCCCGGCTTGCCAATCGCTTCAATCCGCACGATCCCTCCATCGTGCGCCAGCTGCAACGGGTGGTCGAGGTGGGCAAGACCGCGGGGCTGCCGGTGAGTGTCTGCGGCGAGATGGCATCCGAGCCGCTCAGCGCGGTGCTACTGCTCGGTCTCGGATACGATCGCCTGAGCGTGTCTCCGCCGGCGCTCCCGCTGGTAAAGTGGGTGATCCGGACCGTGCCCGAGGAATCGTCCCGTCGAGCGGCTAGTGCGGCTCTCGCCGCGGCCAACGCGGCCGACGTTTCGCGTGTCCTGCGCGAGGTAGTGGGAGAGTACATAGACGTCCGTCTCCTCGACCCTCAATCGGCGTTGCCTGGCCGTGGACGTGTCGCTAGCTTGCCCCCCGGAAAGAGCGCTTAAGTCTCCTCTGCCCCTCTGCTCCCTTCGACGAGACCACATTCCATGGCCGGTCCCAAGCGTCACGTCTTCACGTCCGAGTCGGTCACCGAAGGCCACCCCGACAAGGTGGCTGATCAGATTTCCGACGCGGTGCTCGATGCCATCCTGGCACGGGATCCGGCGGCGCGTGTGGCCTGCGAGACGTTGGTGACAACCGGCATGGCCGTGGTGGCCGGAGAGATCACCACCAGCACCTACGTCCACATCCCCGACCTGGTCCGGGAGACGGTGGAGTCGATCGGGTACACCGACGCATCGTATGGCTTCGATGGCCGCACCTGCGCCGTGCTCACCACCATTGACCGCCAGTCTCCCGACATTGCCATGGGTGTGGACTCTGGCGCAACCAAGGAACAGGGCGCCGGTGACCAGGGGATGATGTTCGGCTATGCCACCAACGAGACCAAGGAGCGGATGCCGCTGCCGATCATCCTGGCCCACAGGATTGCCGAACGGCTGGCAGCGGTGCGGAAGGGGATCAACGGACACCCGCGCATCGACTGGCTTCGGCCGGATGGCAAGTCACAGGTATCGATCGAATATGAGGACGACAGGCCAGTGGGGGTTCGGACCGTTGTGGTCTCGACCCAGCACGCTGAGCGGAGCGGCTCCCGCCAGCTTGCGCAGGGCACCATCCGCGAGGCGATTGTCGAGGAGGTCATCAAGCCGGTTCTCGAGGAAGCGGATCTGGGGTTTGGCCGGACCAAGTTCCTCGTCAACCCCACCGGCCGCTTCGTCATCGGCGGTCCGCACGGCGACGCCGGCCTGACCGGGCGCAAAATCATCGTGGATACCTATGGTGGGATGGCGCGGCACGGCGGCGGTGCTTTCAGCGGTAAGGACCCTTCGAAGGTAGACCGCTCCGCCGCCTACGCCGCCCGGTGGGTAGCCAAGAACATCGTGGATGCCAAACTGGCCCGCCGCTGCGAGGTGCAGCTGGCCTACGCCATCGGAGTCGCGCAGCCGGTTTCCGTGATGGTCCAGACTTTCGGCACCGGCACATTCCCCGACGACATGCTGGAGAAGATGGTGGCCGAGGTGTTCGATCTGAGGCCGAGAGCGATTATTGACGCACTCAAGCTGAAGCGGCCAATTTACAGACCGACAGCCAGCTACGGGCATTTCGGGAGAAAGCCCCGGACCGGCCAATATGATGGAAAGAAGGTCGAATTTTTCACCTGGGAGCAGCCCGACCGCGTGAAGGACCTGCTGTCGGCTGCCCGCTGAGGAACCCATGACCGTGCAGACTGCTGCCGCCAAGTACGACATCAAGGACCTGACCCTGGCCGACGAGGGAAAGCGCCGGACCGAATGGTCCGAGAGGTCCATGCCCGTGCTCCGGCAGATCCGGGCCCGGTTCGCCAAGGAGCAGCCGCTCAGGGGACTCAAGGTCTCGGCCTGTCTCCATGTCACGACCGAGACGGCCAATCTCATGCAGACGCTTCGCGCGGCCGGGGCGGAGATCGCGCTCTGCGCTTCGAACCCGCTCTCCACCCAGGACGATGTCGCTGCGCATCTGGTCCGGGATCATGGCGTGCATGTGTATGCCATTAAGGGCGAGGGTCACGAGACATACTACACCCACATTGCCCAGGCCCTCGCCTTCGGTCCCCAGCTGACCCAGGACGACGGCGCGGACCTGGTGGGGGCGCTCCACATGATCGCCCTGAACCGGTTGGATGATCTCGCGCCACCGATCCGGCGCTGGGTGGAAGGCCTGTCGCAGGCCGAGCGGAAGTCCCTGGTGGCCGACGTGAAAGGCTCGACCGAGGAGACCACCACCGGCGTCATCCGGCTCAAGGCGATGGCTAAAGAGGGTGTGCTGCAGTTTCCCATCATCGCGGTCAACGACTCGAACACCAAGCACATGTTCGACAACCGCTACGGCACCGGCCAATCTACCCTCGACGGAGTGGTGCGAGCGACGAACATGCTCCTGGCTGGAAGCACGGTGGTTGTGGCCGGGTATGGCTGGTGCGGACGCGGCGTGGCCAGCCGGGCGCGGGGTGCGGGTGCCCATGTGATCGTCACCGAAGTGGATCCGGTGCCGGCGCTCGAGGCGAGGATGGACGGGTTCGAGGTTCTGCCGATGGCCGACGCGGCGCCGATCGGCGATTTATTCATCACGCTCACCGGCAACACCCACGTCGTGCGTTCGGAGCACTTCGCCACGATGAAAGACGGGGCGATCGTCTGCAACTCGGGCCACTTCAACGTGGAGCTCGATCTCGACGGGCTCGCCCGAATCTCGTCGGCCCGGAGCTCCGTGCGTGACATGGTCGAGGAGTTCGTGGTGAAGGGCCGCCGCATCATGGTGCTGGCCGAGGGCCGGCTGATCAACCTCGCGGCGGCGGAGGGCCACCCGGCAAGCGTCATGGACATGTCGTTCGCCAATCAGGCGCTGGCCGCCGAGGTGCTGGCCAAAGAGGCCGGCAAGATGCCCCGGGCCGTGCACCGGCTGCCGCTGGCCGTAGACCAGGAGATCGCGCGCCTCAAGCTTCAAAGCATGGGCATCGCCATCGACACACTCACGGCAGAGCAGGTGGAGTATCTCGCGAGCTGGGATGCCGGTACCTGAGTTGATGACCTGATGATCGAAGTCACGGTGGCGCACCTCGGTCTCGATCGGACGACCAACACACCGGTCGTCATTCTCCGGGAGAAGGAAGGGTCCCGGGTGCTCCCGATCTGGATCGGGCCCGCGGAGGCGAGCGCCATCGCCATGGAGCTCCAGGGCATGAAGGCGCAGCGCCCGCTCACCCATGATCTTCTCAAGCAGATCCTGGTCGGGCTCGGCGGCGATCTCAGGCGGGTGGTCATCAGTTCCGTCAAGGAGAACACCTACTTCGCGGAGCTGTTGATCCGCCGGGACGACCACGTCTTCCAGGTCGACGCCCGACCATCGGACAGCATCGCTCTCGCGCTCAGGATGCGGGCGCCGATCTTCACCAGCGACCAGCTGCTGGATCAGAGCGGGGTCGAAACCGATGACCCTTCACCGAACCCCTCGCTCGAGGCGGACAAGCTCAAGGACTATCTCGAGAAGATGGATCCGCAGGACTTCGGGAAGTTCAATCCGTAGCGCGGGAACGGTGGGAGAGTCGGGAAGGTCGGGAAGGGCGGGAAGGTCTTTGCCCTCAAGCGTTGTCGCCCGTGCCGCACTTCGGCTGATTCTTGTCTTTCCCGTCTTTCCCGTCTTTCCCGTCCTTCCCCCCCTCTCCGCCCAAAGTGTCCGTGCCACCGGCCGAGTTCTCAGCGCCGACTCAACCCCGGTCCGCGGCGTTCGCGTGCTGCTCCATCGCGTAGGGCAGGAGACCCAGGGACCCATCGACTCGATGCGGTCCGACGGGCGGGGACGGTTTCAGTTCACCTTCCGGCCCGACACCAGTGCGTTCTACCTGCTCAGCGCCGAGTATGCCGACATCGAGTACTTCTCTCCGCCGGTGGCCACTAATCCCGAGCGGCCGGATTCCGGCATTCGGATCCTGGTGTACGACACGTCGAGCACCACGCCGATCTCGCTGGTGGCGCGGCACCTCGTGATCGCACGCCCGGGCGAGGATGGCTCCCGCGGGGTGCTCGATCTGATTGTGCTCCGAAACGACAGTCGCCTGACCCGCACCACATCCGACACGACCCACCCAACCTGGAGCGGGCCGCTTCCGCCGGGCACCATTGGGCTCGACCTGTCGGAGAGCGACTTCTCTCGTGAGGCGGTGGATCGCCGGGGCGACTCGGTAATCGTTGTCGCGCCCTTCGCTCCGGGAGAGAAGCAGCTTACGGTGCAGTATCTGATTCCTTCCGGCCGAAGTGTCGTGGAGCTTCCATTCGGGCGGCCCGGCGCGGCGATCAACGTTCTGGCCGAGGAAAGGGATGTGCGGGTAACCGGAAGCGGTGTCGCGCTGGCTGATAGCCAGGTGCTCCAGGGGCGCTCATTTCGCCGGTGGACTGGCATGGCCCAGGCAGGTGGTGTGGTGCGGGTTGTCTTGCCGGGCGCCCGCCGCACTCCAACGTGGCTGCTGGCCGTGCTGGTGGGGACGCTCACTCTCGTTCTCGCCGGAGCGGGCTGGCGACTGCTGGCGATGCGCAGCATGCCCGCCACCCCGAGGGCTGGGGAGCTGATCGATGCGATCGCTGCACTCGATGTCCACTACGCCGGCCGCGAGGGCGAGACCCCGGTGGACGAGTGGAGCACATACCTCACCGAGCGAGCCAGGATCAGAGCCCAGCTCGAGGCTTCCCTTGCGGCCGGGGGGCAGAGCCGATAAACTAGCCCCAGCAGAAAAACTGAAGGAACACGAACGGGGCAACTCGGAAGCCGGTGCAACACCGGCGCGGCCCCGCCACTGTAACGGGTACCTGGCCATCATCGGCCAGGCTCTCCACTCAGCAAGCCACTGGGAAACCGGGAAGGCGAGTGGAGTCCCGAAGCCAGGAGACCTCTCCGTTCGTGCCACCATGAAGCCCTCGGGGGAGGGTTGGTGGCGTTGCCCGGTGGCCCAGCCGCCGCTCATCGCCCATTCCTCCGTCAAGGGATGGGCGGAATTATTTACGAGACCCCGACGCTCCAGCGCGGCCTCCGGGCGCTGCTGACCTCCACACTCCTCGGAGTGAGCCTGGCGGGTAGTGCGTGTCACGAGCACCCGCGCGAAGGTAGTCGTAGGATCTGGGTGGTCGATGACGCCGGCGACACCGTCCGGCTCCCGGCGCCCGCCCGCCGAGTCGTATCGCTCATTCCCGCCACTACCGAGCTGCTCTTTGCTATCGGCGCCGGTTCATCCCTCGTTGGCCGGACCAGCTACTGCGATTACCCCCCCGCCGCGAAGGCCGTTCCCGACCTGGGCGACGGCATCAAGCCCAGCATCGAAGCGGTGCTCGCCCAGCGTCCCGATCTGGTCACCCTGTACAACTCGGGGCAGAACGCGGCCGTCGCCGGGCGGCTC
>DASYVW010000593.1:0-6024 GCA_035936675.1 Gemmatimonadales bacterium | reverse complement strand
TGCCATCCACATAGTTGAGGATGAGTGGGGGAGGGGCGAGATCGATTTTGCCCATGCGCGCTTCGAATCTCCTTACCAGGCCGTGTAGCCACCGTCGACCAGAAGCTCAACGCCGGTGACATAGGACGAGGCGTCGGATGCAAGGAAGATAAGCGGGCCGCCGAGGTCCCGGGCCACGGCCATGCGGCCCAGCGGAACGCGGGCGATAAACTTTCGCTTGAATGCTTCGTCCTGTCCGCCTTCTACGCCGCCGGGTGAAAGGGCGTTCACTCGCACTCCCGACGGCCCCCAATGAGTGGAGAGATAGCGGGTGAGATTGACTAGCGCCGCCTTGGATGCGCCATAGGCTGCTGGTTTGAGAAACGGAGGATCGCTGGGGAGGTGATCGTAGGCACGAGCATCTGGAGAGACGCTGGCGTAGAGTGAACCAATATTGATGATCGAGCCCCGGCCGAGCCCAACCATGGCCGGACCGAATGTCTGCGCGGCGTGAAACGCGCCTACCAGATTGACGTCCAGCACACCGCGGAAGACCTCGTCGGGAATATCCTGGATCCGGTAGGTCTTGGCAGGCCCCGGCGGCTGATCGATGCCGGCATTGTTGACCAGCACCGTGGGGACGCCCAGATCCGTCCCGCACTGAACCCGGGCTGCGTCGAGCGACGTCCGGTCCCGGACATCTGCCCGGTAGAGCCGGAGACGAGCCGCGTTCCGATCCTGCAAGGAGTGAAACGCCGGAGCCATCGGAGATCCCTCGAGGTCGATCCCCGCGACCGAGGCACCGGCATTCAGCAGCGCCTCACACCAGATCGGCCCGAGTCGGCCGAGTGCGCCGGTGACAACCGCGACGCGCTCGGCGAGCGGACCAGCGGTCACGCCGCCTCGCCCTGGCCCAGTGCGGCGAGCTGGATCGTGTCGTCGGCCTTGAGCGGGCGCAGTAGCGTCCGGCCGACGACGACGTCCAGCATGTGTGGCGGCAGGCCATCGCCCGGGGATTTGAGGGCGACATCGTCAGCGGTCAGGACGTGGCCCGTGGGCAGGTCACGGGCGGCAACGAGCTTCTTGCTCATCTTCAGGATGGGCCCTTGCTCGCTGGGGAACACCTTCTTCACTCCATCGCCCAGGGCTGAGCGCACCCGCCGAAGATCGCGCACCATCTTGCGCAGCCCCACCGGCTCGAGAGAGAACGGATGGTCGGTGCCCTTGGCGGCCCGGTTGAAGGTGAAGTGCTTTTCCACTATCCGGGCCCCGAGTACGTAGGCCACTGGCGCCATCGCAATGCCGTTGTCGTGGCTCGACAGGCCGATCACGACGTCAAAGTGCTCACGGTAGGTCGTGATGACGCGAAGGTCGAGCTCCTCGAATGCCGCAGGGTATCCCGCCGTGCATTGAAGGATCGCGAGCTGATCGTTGATCGGCATAATCGTTTCGTACGCCCGTTCCACGTCGTCAAAGGTGGCGCCGCCGGTGCTCAGGATTACCGGCTTGCCCAGACGCGCCACATGTCGAAGGAGAGGGATGTTGCGGATGTCACCGGAGGCGACCTTGTACGCCCCGATGTCGAGCTGGGCCAGAAAGTCCGCGCTGGCGATGTCGAACGCGGTCGCGAAAAAGGTGAGACCAAGCTCACGAGCGTAGCGCTGGAGCTCCTGATACTCGGTGCGTCCAAACTCCAGTGCTTCGCGGTGCTTGCCGTAGGTGGCCCCGAAGCTGTTCTCGTTGTCGTAGGGCCGGTCGTACATCTCGCGGGTGTACAGCGACCGGTTGTCCCGCTTTTGGAGCTTCACGGCTTGCACGCCGCATTCACGGGCGAGTCGAAACAGTTCCTTGCACCGCTCGAGGCTTCCCTGGTGATTGTGTCCGATCTCGGCGATGACATAACAATCAGACTGGTCATCGATCACCATACCCTCGATTTCAAGTCGTCTCATCGCGGTCCTCAATCAGTGAGCACACTACGGGCGACGCAGGACTTGAACGATGTTGTCCCAGGCCGTCCGGTCGAGCCGGGGAAGCGCGATCCAAAAGGCCCCCAGCCCCGCGAGCGCAGCCGCTGCCAGCCGTAGCCCGCCAGTGTCCAGTCCCGATCGGAGCACCAGGAGCACTGCCCCTCCGACCATCCCGGCTAGGAGCACGGCCGGAGCGTTGGCGGCGGCCAAGCTGCCGCTTCCCACATGGAGGAGTCGCGCCGCTAGGGGAGCGCAGATCCCCACACCTAGCATATACGCCGCCGCCACGCCGACCGCTATTCCGATCGGCCCCCACAGGCTTCCCACGGCGATACCGGCCAACGCGAGCGCGGTAAACCCCACCGACCAGTTCAGCATCCAACCCGGCCGGTCGAGGGATTTCATGAGCTGTCCGACTGGTCCCATCAGCGCCTGAGCCGCGGCGACTACGCAAAATACCTGCACGAAGGGAATGGCCGCGCTCCACTGGTCGCCGAACACGAGCGGCACGGCGGAGGGTGCTGCCGCCGCAATGGCCGCCAGCGCCGGCAGGAGCAGGGCGGCTTGGACCCGTCCGGTTTTGAAGTACATCCCGCGGACACGTCGGATGTCGTGTTGCATCCGGGAGAAGCTGACGAAGAAGAAATTCCCCAGCGCTCCCGTAAGCGCCGCCACCGGATATACCACTATGCGGTAGGCGAACGTATACAGGCCCAGCGTGGCCGGGCCTGCCACATACCCGACCAATAGCTTGTCCAGATTCTGGGAAAAGTACTTGAACAAATTGAAGCCGAAGACCCGAGAGCTGTAAGGCCAGAGTTCCCGGGCGGAGGCCAGGGAGACCTCGGTGAGCCGGGGTCTCCACGGGCTGATGCGCCACAACACCACCGCGCCGACCAGCGCAGTGATGAGCGTCTGTGCCACCAGACTCCACACGCCGAACCCGAGCAGGGCCAGCGCGATTCCGATGACACCACCGGCGAGGGAGGCACCTATATCCCGTACGGCCAGCTCGCGGAACCGAAAGTCCCGCTGCGCGAGCGCCATCTGAGTAAGCGAGACGGCGTTCAGCAGGAAACTGAGTGAGAGCACCTGGAACACCGTACGGGCAGCCGGCACCCCAAACAAGCGTGCCAGCGGACCCGCCAGCCCCACCCCGGCAACGGTGAGTGCGGCGCCGAGGGCAGTGTTGATGGCAAAGGTGGTGCTGAGCTGGCCGGGCGTGACATCCTTCCGCTGCACCAGGGCAGCGCCAAAGCCCAGCTCGGCGAAGACCGACGTGGCCGCGATCCAGGACGCGCCCAGACTCACGATGCCGAAGTGTTCGGGGCTGAGAAGGAGGGCGAGGACCAGAAAGACGACGTAGTTCGTGCCCTGCCGCCCGGCCTGCTGGGTAATGGACCAAAACCATGCCCGATCCCTCATCGGAGCGCCTCGAGAAAGATCTCCTCCATCTTGCGGCTGGTGACCCGCGCGTCGAAATCGCGAGTGGCCCGGTCACGGCCCAGCTGGCCCATCCGATCCAGCCGTTCCGGCTGGCGGGCCAGGCCCAGGATTGCCTGGGCGAGGGCGGCCGGATCGTTCGGCGGCACCAGCAATCCGGACTCCCCCTCGGTTAAGAGCTCGGGCCCACCGCCGACCCGGCTCACGATCACCGGCTTCCCCGAGGCCATCGCCTCGGCGACCGCAAGCCCCAGACAGGCCCGCTGGTTTATGCTCGGCGTGACGGCGATCGAGGCTGCCGCGTACAGAAGGGGAAGCTCGTCAGGGCCAACATTGGGAAAAACGAAGACCTGCCGAGGATATCGGCTAGCAGCAGATTGGGCGTCGTCCTTCAGCTCTCCGCTGGTGCCCGCGATGATGAAGCGGACGTTACGGGCCTCCCGAACTACCTCCGGAATTGAGGCGAGAAGGACGTGCAGGCCCATCTCGCGAACCATCCTGGCGACGAAGAGCACCACAAAGTCGCCTTCTGCGAGGCCCAGCCGCCGCCGGATGCTGCTGCCGTCGAGACCGGGCCGGAACCGCGAGGTGTCGATTCCGTAGTACACCACCTCGGCCGAAGGGAGGCCGAGGAGTCGCAGACTGGCCGCGCAGTGCTGGCTCGGGCTCAGGACTCTTCGGCTCGACTGGAAAATGTATTCTACCTCGGCTCGCCGTCGCCGGTACCGATCCGGTTCCGCGTGGATCTCGCCGAACACGGTCGTCACCAGCGGCAGCCCCAGCTCTTCCGCGACCCACGCGCTTGCCAGACCTGCCGCCAGCAGGTGATACGCGCCGATCATCTGGAGATCGTACCGTCGGACGAGATCGCGGGCAAACGCCGACAGAGCCAGGCAACCCAGAAACAGGCGCGGAGAATCGGCCATGAGGCGGCCGCGGCGCCATGCCTGTGACAGCCTCGGCCCCGGTCGGGCCAGGAGGTCTCGCGCCAGCGCCCGATGCAGCTCACTCCGCGGTGGACGGTGCACGGTGTAGTGGCCGGTATCAGGCCCCCGCCGGGGCCCGGCCATGGAAAGGACGTGGACTCTCCACCCCCGCTCGGCAAGGTAGGAGGAGAGGTAGTGGAGATGGGTGGGGACCCCTCCGAAGGGAGGGGGATGGTTGCCGAACAGGAGAATGCCACGGCCCGTGGTCATTTAATGCCGGCTACAGCGCGGCGCTAATTGAACGCGAGGAAATTGGCGTGCCACGTTCGTGCGTGCTCGATCTCGGCATTCCAGCCCCGGACGAAGTTCGCTGCTGCCGCTGCCGTCGTGAGTGGCACCTCCTGCCCACGACCGAGAGGCCGCAGGGTGAATCCCTTTCCGATCAAGAACTCGAGTAACTCGAGGGGTTGGGTTCCGAGCTGTTGCAGACCGAACGGCCAGAACTCGAAGAAGATCTTCACCGGGCGGTTCGAGAACATCCCCTGGGCGCCGGAGAAGACCAGCATCTCTGCTCCCTGGACGTCGATCTTGATGACATCGGGAGGAGCGATCCCTTCCCGCTGGACGAAGATGTCCAGGGTCAAGGAGGCGACCGGCAGCGCGCGCGCGGTGTCGGCCGGGTCGAGCACGTCGGCATTGGCTCGGGCCAATGAGTTGATGCTGGAATCCGTCGGGCTCACGAACAGGGAAGAGGTGCCCTCCCGTTCTCCCACCGCCGCCGGCACTACGGAGATTGGAGCTCCGCGTGACTGGGCCGAATTGTGCCGGAGCACCTCGAGATTCCGGGGATCGGGCTCGAAGGCGTACACTCGCCCGCCGGCGCCTACGGCCGAGGCTGCCAGTAGGGTGTAGTATCCGATGTTCGCCCCGATGTCGAACACCGTCATTCCAGGCTCGAGCGCGGCGAAGAAGGTGCCGACTGCATCGGGCTCGTAGCTCCCACGGAGCAGAAGATCCCGGTTCAAGCTGCTGTCAGTGGCCGGCAGCCACAGCCGCCCCCCCGCGTGACGGACGCTGTAGTACCCGTCCCCCCGAAGAGCACGGTAGAGCCGGTCGATCCCACGAGCATGCAGCCGGCCATACACCGAGCCGGGTAGCATTCGGCAGGCGCCGCGGAGAGTGGAGAACGCCAGGGCCTTCCCGACCATCAGCGTCCGGTCATCGGGCAGGTTTCCGGGCGATCACGAAGGCCACCGCCTCCGCCGGCATTTCGGCAAACGGGTCGCCGTACGTGAGCGAGGCGATGTCGCCGGCTTGCGCAGCCGTCCAGGTGCCCCCGCGGCCGTCCTTCTTGAGCCAGAGCAGGGTGTCGAGGGGCGGGAAGACTGCCCGCACGCGAGCCTCATCGTACGTCCGATACCCGCGCTGGACCGTGGGCCGCCCCGCGGGCACGGTGGCCATCAGGCGGCCGCTGGGACGCACCAGGCGCCACAGGCGCTCCACCCCAAGCCGATCGCCGTCGGGAGTTTCCCGGTCGTCGTAGCGTCCCAGCCCCAGATGCTCGATAGTCGACACCGAGATCACCAGGTCGAATGACTCGGGCGGGAGGCCATGGTCGCCGAAGAGGTCCGCCGTCACACTCTTGAGCCCAGGTGCCTTGAACGGGTACGGGCGCTGATCCAGAACGGTGACCTCGTGCCCCAGCG
>DASYVW010000592.1:0-3039 GCA_035936675.1 Gemmatimonadales bacterium | reverse complement strand
CTACGGGGCCGGGTGGCGATGTCGTCGCGTAGAGCGGTCGATGCCGCGGAGTAGGCCAGGTGTGCGCACCCGATGAACAGGGCCCCGGCCAGAGCGATGCGCAGCGACTTGCCGCCGGATCGGGGGCGACGCGACTTTGCCGCGGCCTTCTTGCGAGGCTTGGGCTCCGGCTCAGGACTGCGTTTCACGGACTCAGGAATGCGCTTCACGGGCTGAGAAATACGCTTCACGGGCTCAGAAATACGCTTCACCCGTGGCTCCTCCGGCTGCACCGCAGGACGCATCGGCGGCGGGGGAGGATCCATCTGCTCGCCCAGGGTCAGCAGCTCGAGCTTCTGGATCGGCGGCCCGGCCACGAGGTCGGCCGTGGTGAGCTGCATCGAGGCTGCGATTTTGTAATGAGGATGGAACTCGATTGGAAGCCACTTGCCCGACACGTTATGCCAGATGCGGGCACGTGAGGTGACCACCCCGCGTTTGATCGCGACGGCCAATTCTTCAATCGACCGGAACGCGGTTTCTTCGCCAGGTGAGAGCTCGACTCGATACATCCTGCATCCTCACGAGGTTTTGAGAATCACGATCGGATGCAAATTTCACGCGCATGGCGGATGCATTTTCGTTCATGTATGAGAGGCAGGCGATCGTCGCTGCAAGAGTTGATGAGCCGGCGCAACCATTGGTTGAGCGGAGGCTGGGAATGCCGTCGCAGGCAAGCACTTCTGGCACGCCTTGCGAGCGGGGTGCGACGTGCTTCTTTCTGCAGTTTGCCGGCTCGGCAGCCGGAATGCACTTTGGCGCAGTAAGGCCGCGGCTTTCACTCGTCTGGTAGATTGCCTGAAAAGCCGCTGGCGACGAGGCCCAACGCAGCGAAAGGAGGGGTCGTCATCGAGGAGAAACCGCTGCCAACGACTGCGCTGAGCGCCGAGGGCGTCACCAAGCGGTATGGCCCCCGGCTGGCACTCGACGGGGTCTCGATCGACGTGGGAGCCGGCGAGTGTGTCGCGCTGATTGGCGAGAGCGGCGCGGGCAAGACCACGCTCCTGCGCTGCTTCAACCGGCTGGTCGATCCTGACGAGGGACGAATCCTCATAGCCGGGGTAGATGCTCGGGAGCTCGACCCGTTCGCTCTCCGGCGGCGGACCGGATACGTGCCGCAGGACGGCGGCCTTCTTCCTCATTGGCGCGTGCAGCGCAACGTCGAGCTGGTTCCCTGGCTCCGCCATCTGGAGAACCGGAGCGAGCTGGCACTCAGAGCGATGCGTCTGGTGGGGCTCGAGCCGGAGCTCTTTGCCTCGCGCTGGCCGCGGGAGTTGTCCGGAGGCCAACGCCAGCGGGTGGCGGTTGCCCGGGCCCTTGCCGTGAATCCTGGGGTCGTGTTGCTGGACGAGCCGTTCGGCGCACTCGACGCCATCAGCCGAGCCGACCTCCAGTCCACCTTTCTGGGCATCCGGCGCGAGCTCGGTGTCACCTCCCTGCTGGTCACCCACGATCTCGATGAGGCGTTCCTGCTGGCCGACCGGGTGGTCGTGATGCGGAACGGCCGGGTGGAGCAGGCCGCTACCCCCGGTCAGCTGCGGGAAGCCCCGGCGAGCGACTACGTCCGACAACTGCTCTTGCGGGCGCGAGTGACGGCCGCATGAGCATGACGACTCTTCCGGCCATGCTGCTGATCGTGTTCGGTGTGCGGCCGATCCAGGCGCCGCCCCCGCAGTCCCGGCCGATCGTGGTGGCGTCGAAGCCTTTTGGCGAGTCATACCTGTTGGCGGAGATGTTCGCCCAACTGCTGGAGGCTCGCGGGTTCGTGGCCGACCGGCGGCTGGGGCTCGGAGCCACCGAGATCGCCTTTTCGGCGCTGCGATCCAATCGAATCGATGTCTATCCCGAGTACACCGGAACCGGATTGCTTGCCATATTGGGTGAGCGTCCCAGCCCAGACCCGCGGCAGGTCTATCGCCAGGTAGCGCGGGAGTTTCGCGCGCGCTAGGCGTCCGTTGGCTTCCCCCGCTCGGCTTCCAGAACACCTACGCCATCGCCGTTCGGCGGGAGACTGCGCGCCGACTTCAGCTGAGGACGTTGAGCGATCTCGCCCGGGTGTCGGCCACGATGCGCGCGGGACTGACCCCGGACTTCATCGGCCGTCCCGATGGGCTACCCGGCCTGGCAAACGCCTACGGCATCCGCTTCCGCTCGGTGCGGGCCCTGCTCGCGGCGGTGAAGTATCAGGCGCTCGCCGCGGGAGAAGTGGACGTGATCGACGGTTACTCGACCGACGGGTTCATTGTCCGGTACGACCTCGTTGTGCTGGAGGACGACCGTGGCTTCTTCCCTCCTTACGAAGCCGCTGCGCTCATCAGCCCTGCGTTTGCGCGAGATGTGCCGGCTGGCGTGGCGGCGCTCACCGAGCTGAGCGGGCTCCTGACTGAGGATGACCTGCGCCGGCTCAACCGCAGGATCGAGGTGGACCACGAGCCGATTCCCGACGTGGCGGCCGACGCGCTCCGGTCTCTCGGTCTGACTCACGCCGGGACCGAAAGAGTCCGGACCGTGAAGGATGCTTCGGCGGGCGGGGTGGCTCAGTATCTCTGGCATCAGCGCGACACGATCATGAGCCTCACCCTCCGCCACCTGCTGCTGGTGGGGGTTTCCCTCGCCGGTGCCCTGGCCCTGGCCCTGCCACTCGGACTGGCGCTGGAGCGGAAGCGCAGGGTGGCCGAGTCGGTGATCCGCGGGGTGGGATTGCTCCAGACGCTCCCCAGCATCGCCCTGCTTGCCTTCATGATTCCGCTGCTGGGGATCGGGGTGGTGCCTGCGCTGGTGGCCCTTTTCCTTTATTCTCTCTACCCGATCCTGCGCAACACCTACACCGGGGTGAGAGATGCTGCGCCGGATGCGGTCGGGGCCGCGTGGGCGCTGGGCATGACCCCGCGGCAGGTGCTTCGCCACGTGCGCCTGCCGCTGGCGGCGCCGGTCATCATGGCTGGTATCCGGACTGCGGCGGTCATCAACGTCGGCACGGCGACGCTCGCCGCCTTCATC
>DASYVW010000591.1:0-3541 GCA_035936675.1 Gemmatimonadales bacterium | reverse complement strand
AGCGCCCCGTCCTTGCGGCGGACGGCCATGCCGATGTCGAACCGGAATGGGAGGTCGCTCAGTGAATCGCGCTCCGCCAACGGCTGCAAGGAGAGAGGTACGGGGGACTGCTTGGCGAAGTAGCCGGCCAAGGGGCCCCACACGATTGCGACGTCGATGTCCTTCTTGGCGACGTCGTTCACGATGTCCTCGGGCCGCTCCGTCGTAGTGTAGAAAGTGCTGTAGCCCTTGAGATTGCCCACGACGCCGTACTTGCTCAACGCCATGGCCGGCGGGGTGTTCTCGGCGTCGGAATTGAGCAGGTTGACTCCGATGCGAAGCTTCTTGAGTCTGGGGTCGGCCAGGGACTTGATGTCCAGACCGCTGTCCTTGCGGGTCACGAAGACGTAGCCGGAGCGGAAGTACGGCTTGGTTACGCTCGCGATATCGAGCGCCGGGGGTGCCTCGACAGCCAAATCACAGTACCGGCCATTCAGCGCCCGGGCAAAGAAACCTCGCCGCACGGGCCACCAGGCATACTCCACCTTTGCGTTCCACTCCTTCGCGATCAGCTCGGCGATCTTCTGCTCGAATCCTTCACCCTTCTGATTGGACAGCGGCATGTTGTCCGGATCGGCGCAGACCCGGATGATGCCGGGCTTCTCGACGTTGGGACGCAGCGTTTGGGCGGTGAGCCTGAAGGGGAAGGCGGTAGCGCCGGCCAGAGCCAGCGCGGCGGCGATTCGAACTGAGGGGGAGCAGGGCATAGCCATCGTTCCTGGTAGAAGGGGAACCGGCCGGCGAGGACCGCCGGCTGGCGCCACATGGACGAGACGGCGCCGGAGCGAACAGCACTCCGGCGCCGTCTCTCACCTCTGTAATCTACCCCCGGAAAAGGCTGGAGGCGAAACCCCCAGCCCTCCCCGATCTGGCTTACTTCACCACTGAGTTCTTGAGCGCAAAGACCGTCAGCACGCCACCTTGGTTGCTGAAGTTGCCCGCGTCGCCGAACGCGCCGAGCGCGCCCAGACCAGCGGTCGGGTCTTCGGCGCCGATGCCGGCTGCTACGCCGATACCGGCCCAGCCACCGATGCCGGAAAGCACGGCCACATACTGCTGGCCATCCGGACCGTTGTAGGTCATCGGGTTACCGATGATGCCCGACGGGGTCTTGTACTGCCACAGGCTCTTGCCCGTCTTCGCATCGAGTGCCTTGAGCCAGCCTTCCATGGTGCCGTAGAAGACCAGGCCACTGGCCGTGGTGAGCGCCCCGCCGTACGCCGCGAGGTTCTCCTTGTTCGACCACACCGCCTTGCCCTTCATGGGATCCCAGGCGATGAAGTTGCCACGGTGACCACCCGGGCCGGGGAACATCCGCACGATCGCGCCGACGTACGGCTGACCGGCAGTGTACTTCACCTCGACGCCTTCATAGTCCATGCAGATATGGTTTGCCGGGACGTAGAAGAGGCCGGTGACCGGTGAATAGGCCGCAGGCTGCTGATCCTTGAAGCCGATCGCCGCGGGGCAAATGCCCTCGGTGTTCTTCTTGGCGGTGGTGCCGTACTTCGGATCCTTCTCCGGCACGCCGGTGGTCAGATCAACCCGCTTGGCCCAATTGACCGGGCCGTAGGGCTGGGCCACGAGCACTTTGCCGTTGGTGCGGTCGACCGTGTAGCCGAAGCCGTTACGATCGAAATGCGCCAGCAGCTTCTTGCCGCCGCTCTCGAAGAGGATGTTCTCGTTGACGCCATCGTAGTCCCACTCATCGTGCGGCGTCATCTGGTAGGCCCACTTCACTTCCCCGTTGTCCGGGTTGCGGGCGAAGATGCTCATGGACCACTTGTTGTCGCCCGGACGCTGGTCGGGGTTCCACGTGCCGGGGTTCCCCGTGCTGTAGTAGAACAGGTTCAGCTCGGGATCGTAGGAATACCAGCCCCAGGTGGTGCCGCCGCCCCGCTTCCACTCGTCGCCCTGCCAGGTCGAGACGCCGAGGTCCTTGCCCTTGTGCGACGGATAGTTGGCGTTGGCGTCGCCCTTGAGCAGCACTTCGCTGTCCGGGCCGGTGCTGTACCCGCGCCAGACTTCTTTGCCGTCGTTGACATTGTACGCCGTGACGCGGCCGCGGACGCCGAACTCACCGCCCGAGATACCGGCGATGACGATGTCCTTGATCACGATCGGGGCGTTGGTCATCGTGGAGCCCTGCTTGTAATCCGCGTTCTTGACCTTCCAGAGCTCTTTGCCGGTCTTGGCATCGAGCGCGAGGAGCTCACCCTGGAGCAGCTGGATGAAGATCTTGCCGCTCGGGTGGTACGCGGTGCCCCGGTTTACCAGGTCGCAGCAGGCGATTGGAATCGCATCGGGCGACTGGTTGGGCACGTACTTCCAGATCAGCGGCGCGCCGGCCTTGGACAGATCGAGCGCGTACACGATGTTCGGGAAGGACGTATGGACGTACATCACGTTGCCGATGACGAGCGGGTTGCCCTCGTGCCCCCGAAGCGTCCCGGTCGAGAACGACCAGACGGGCCGGAGCTCGGCCACGTTCGCCGTCGTGATCTGCTTGAGCGGGCTGAACCGCTGCAGGCTGTAATCACGACCGGTCATGTGCCATTCGCCCTCGGGCGCATTCAGGGTCCAAGCCCCTGACCGCGCCGCTTGGGCGCTGGCTGACATCGCCACGGCTACTGAAAGACCCGCGGCAAGCCCGCCAGACACCACCTGCTGTGTAAAACGGTTCATAACTGACCTCAGGGAAAAAGGGTGGTTCAACTGCTCTACTGCATTTCGTGAAAGTTGGGAAAGTCTTGGGAAACGTCTACTCATGGAAACGCCCAATTGCCGGAGGCCCACGCTCGACTGTCGGCGGCATCCATCGGCGGAGCGTGCTCGCAGTGGTGGAACGTCTACGCGAGAGCGGGGCCCGTTGGATGCGTAGGGAGGCGCGATGATCTGACTGCCGGGGATTCGCGCGGGACTGAGACTGAGGCCTGGAGAAAGTTGGCCGGGAGGGGGCCCACTGAACTGGTGCGTCGCCGATCATGCACTGCGGCATATTCGCCGCGCAGTACCGCCAGAGCAGATCTGGCCACCAGTGCCGCGCCGTACGGGGGTGCGGCGAGGGACGGATTGGTGAACGAGTGGCAACTAACGGAAACAAACCCATCTCATCTCTCAGCAACGCTGGTGAGCCATTGTGTGCCTGTATGGAAGTGCAGTCGGGGAAACGGATACAGTTCGCAGTCATGCCGCCGCAGAATTCTCCGTTCGTCCCCCGGGGTGGGCAAGGTCAGCGCGACAGTAAACAGGCTGGCGCCCTGAGGGAAACCTGCCGATTCGCCGACGACGGGAGCTGAGAGGGGTCAGTATACACCCCTAAAAATGAACTGTCAATCAGGCTCGGGGGGCCTGGAGGCCCTCCAGACTTGGGCGCCCCGAGCGGCAAATCCGCCCTGGAAAACCGACCCTCTTTCTCCCATGGCACCGCGCACCCGCCGGGCCAGCTCGACGGCCGCATCCGCGCTGTCCACCAGCCCATAGGCCGCTGGACCCCAAGAGC
>DASYVW010000590.1:0-3782 GCA_035936675.1 Gemmatimonadales bacterium | reverse complement strand
CGATAGACAGTGGCGCAGTTTGGGCAGGTGACATTCATCTCATGGTCCTCGAGGCTGCTCCCTGGAGCCCGGTCCGGGCCGCTCTTCCCCATCGGCGCCGTGCCGCCGGTCCACGACGAATACCGAGCCGGGAAGCGTCTTGGCATAGCTCTTCATCTCGGTCGCAAGCTCGCTCACCTGTGCCGGATGCGCAAATCGGCGGTGCCGATTGGTGACGATCCCGATGGACAGCGTCATCAGCGGCACCCGGTGCAGCTGCCCACGCCGGTCTTTCCCGAAGAAGTAGCCCGCCCGCCTGTCCTGGTCGTTGTACTGCAGCGGTATTAGGGCGTCGAACACCTCCAGAATCTCGCTGCACACCGGGCTGATGTCCGCCGCCGGGATGATGAAGATGAAGTCATCGCCGCCGATGTGCCCTACGAAGCCGCGTTGGCCCATGAGGCCCTTGACCACATCGTGCAGGATGCGGGACAAAATGTAGATGACCCGGTCTCCCTCGTAATAGCTGTAGCGGTCGTTGAACTCCTTGAAATGATCGAGATCGGCGTAGCAGACCGCGAACTCCTGGTCGGACTCGAGCCGGCGCCGGATCTCTCGTTCGATCTCGTTGGTGCCGGGAAGCCGGGTGGATGGGTGGACCGACACGTCCCGCTCCGTCCGCACCAGCATGGAATCCAGCCGGGCCCGCTGCTCGGCCGGCGTGAAGAGGCCGGTGATCACCTCGTCCGACCCGGTGGCGAACCAAGCCTGGACCTGCTCCGCATGGTGGGTACCGACCAGCGTGGTGACCGGTACGATGGCCGTGAAGGCGTCGCTCTTGAGCCGGCGGACCAGGCCCATTCCCTCCTGCCCGGAATGGTCGCCATCCACGAAGAGCAGGCATGGGTGACCCCGGAGCACGATCGATTCCACATCGTCCGGCTGGCTGAACTCCAGCAGCGGAAACGAATGGCCTTCCGCCCACTGGCGTACCAGGGACGGCACCGGACACCCGTCCGGCGAAAAGAAGAGAATCGTCGGGCGAGTCCGCACCAATTGCCTCTCGTAAGAAGTTACGTGTAGCTAACTTAGGAACCTATAGGCCTCAAGTCAAACCAGGAAGAATGCCCCCACTGCCACCATCCCGTACACTGCAAGCAGTTGGACCCCCTCGAACCAGTGGGACTCCCCGTCCAGCGTAATGATCGCGGTGACGATGGTCGCCAGGCTCAGCGTCATGACCTCGAACGGGGTGAACACGAGGTTCATGTCCCGCCCCAGAGCCACCCCCACGAATACCAGGAGCGGCGCCACCAGAAGGGCTACCTGGGTGCTGGAGCCGAGTGCGATCTGGAGAGCCAGATCGATCTTGCCCTTGCGGGCGACGACGACTGCGGTGGCGTGTTCCGCGGCATTGCCGATGATGGGGATGATGATCAAGCCGAGAAAAGTCTCGGTTAGGCCCACGGTCTTCGTCGCTTCGGTTGCGGCGTGGACCAACACCTCCGATTCAACGGCTACGACCATCGTCGCCAGCGCCAGCATCAGAACGGCCTTCCCCGTGCCCCAGGGCGGTCCCTCCGGCGGATGGACGTCCGACCAGAAGAGGCAGCGGTGGGTGCGAAGGGTGAACAGCAGTGACAAACCATAGGTAAGCAGCAGAATCACCGCTACGGCCTCTGACATCCGCAGCTCGGACAATCTCGCCGTGTGTTCCGGGTGGAGGGCGTGAAAGAGTGCCGGCAGGACAAGGGCAACCACCGCCAGTGCCAGCATGCCGGCATTCATGCCGGCGCTGGTTCGATTGAATCGGAGCTCGCTTCGTCGTAGGCCCCCGGCCACGAGAGCCAGGCCCAGGATAAGCAGCAGGTTGCCCAGAATACTCCCGGTGATCGAGGCCTTCACCAGGCCGACGAGGCCCGCGCGCAAAGCGACGATGGAAATGATCAGCTCCGCCGCATTGCCGAAGGTCGCATTGAGCAGGCCGCCGATCATCGGGCCTGTGCGATGAGCTAGATGCTCGGTCGCTTCTCCCATGTATCCTGCGAGCGGGAGCACGCCCAAACAGGCGGCGACGAACACCGGAAGTGCCGGAGCGTGAAATACGTACTGGAGCAGGAGGCTGAGCGGGACTGCCAGCAACAGCACCAGACGCCAGGATGGCCGGCGCGAGGATCGGCCCGTCGGCGTTCGCCCCGGCTCATCCGGTCGGCTCTGCATGCCCTGCCTAACGGCGGCCCGGGCGCGCTCCGCGGAAATTCCAGCGTCGCCCAGGATTCGGGCTATCGTGCCTCGAGGCTCCTGGAGGGCGGCTAGCAGGAGATGCTCTGCCGATAACGCGGTGCCGGACTCGCGGGCTTCCTTCGAGGCGGCCTCGATCATGCGTTTGGCATGCGACGTGTACGCCAGCTCCTCGCTCCCCCGGCTCTGCTTTCCCCGCCGTCCGCTGGCCTCGAGCTTCTCCTGTACCGAGCCGCTGTTTAAGCCGAGGGCCGCAAAGAGGGCCGCGGCGGGCCCACCATCGCGCAGCAACCCGAGGACGATGTGCTCGGCGCCGATCGAGTCATGTCCCAGCCGGGCAGCCTCGATGCGGGCACTCTCGAGCGCACGTTGTGCGTGAGCGCTGAGCGTGTGCGGATTGATCCGGGATGGCGGATGCGGGGGTGGTGGGTGACTCAGAGCGGCTTGGCTTCGTCGATCAGCATGATGGGAATGCCGTCCTCGACCGGATAGACAAGGCGGCAGGAGTGGCAGATCAGAGCCTCCGGGGAGGCCCGGTATTCCAGCTCTCCCTTGCACTTGGGGCAGACCAGAATCTGGAGCAGCTCGGGAGAAAGGGTCATGCGGACTCCTTGGGCGTGGCCGGAAACCCAAACCGCGTTAGGGCACCGGAACTCTTTCGCCAGTTCGGCAGCGTCTTGACCCAGCAGTCGAGGTACACCGGCGCGCCGATCAGTTCCTCCAGCCGGCGCCGGGCGTGGGCCCCGATGCCCTTGATGGTGGCCCCGGAGCGGCCGATCACGATCGCCTTCTGCGACTCCCGCTCGACGAAGAGCGTAACTCGAATGTATACCGGGCGCTCGGCTTCGCGAAACTCCTCGACTTCGGCAGTGAAGGAGTAGGGCAGCTCGTCGCCCAGGAGCTCGAACGCCGCTTCCCGCAGATACTCGACGACAAAGAAGCGCATTGGCTGGGTACCGACATCGTCGGGATCGTAGGCGAACTCTCCCTCAGGCAGATAGGAGGCCACCCGCTGGAGCAGCCCGGCGATTCCATCGTTCCCGGACGCGGCCACAACTGGTGATTCCTGCTCGAGCTCGGCACGACGCGCCGGGTGCACGAGGTCGCCCTTCGTGTAGACAGTGAGGACTGGGACACCCAACGGCTCGGCCAGGCCGGTGAGCCGATCGAACGAAGGCGCTGGGGCATCGGGCGCCGGGTGGAGATGCAGGACCAGGTCCATCTTCCGAGCGGTCTGGAGCGCGACCTCGCGCATTCGGGCCTGGAGCAGGTACGACGGATCCAGCAGGCCGGGCAGGTCGTGGAAAATGTACTGGGTATCCTGATCGGTGCGCAGGCCGGTTACCGGGAGACGGGTAGCCTGGGGTTTGGGGCTGACAATGGCGAGGTGCTGGCCCACGAGCGCATTCAGCAGAGTGGACTTGCCGACGTTCGGCGCGCCGGCGAGGGCGATGTGGCCGGTCTTGGTTGGCATACCTCAAGATAGAGTGCCATCAGCTAATAGCTTCATAGCCAATAGCAGAAAGCCCCACCAGGCAGAGCCTGGTGGGGCTTTCAAAGAG
>DASYVW010000589.1:0-3378 GCA_035936675.1 Gemmatimonadales bacterium | reverse complement strand
GATCAGGGCCGCGCTGCCGACGATCAAGTATTTGCGTGACCGGGGTGCGCGCCTGGTACTGTTCTCCCACCTCGGCCGGCCCAAGAACGGTCCCGACCCGAAATACTCCATGCAGCCGGTGGTGCGGGCGCTGGAGAAGCTGCTCGGCGCCCCGGTCACCTTCCTACCAGATCCCACATCTCCGGAGGCCGTCACGGTGACGAAGCGGCTTCCCCGAGGCGGCGTCGCTGTGGCCGAGAACACCCGGTTCTACCCGGGTGAAGAGAAGAACGATGTGTCGCTCGCCGAAAGGTTCGCCGCGTTGGGGGATCTCTATGTGAACGATGCCTTCGGCTCCGCCCATCGGGCCCACGCCAGCACCGAGGCGGTCGCACGGCTTCTGAAGCCGGCCGTGTCCGGCTTTCTCATGGAGCGGGAGCTCCGCTATTTGGGTCAGGCGCTGCACCAGCCGAAGCGTCCCTTCGTGGCCGTGCTCGGCGGCGCCAAGATCAGCGGGAAGATCGATCTCATCGAGGCACTCCTCCCCAAGGTGGACGAGATACTCCTGGGCGGGGCGATGGCGTGCACGTTCTTCAAGGCGATGGGCCTGGAGACCGGGAAGTCGCTGGTAGAGCCCGACCGGGTTGACCTCGCTCGCGATTTGATGAAGAAGGCGGGAAAGAAGCTGGCGCTGCCAACGGGAGCGGTGATCGCGCGCGAGCTGGCGCCCGGAACCGAGACCCGAACGGTGAAACGGGACGCCATTCCGGAGGGCTGGGCCGTCTACGACATCGATCCTGCAACGGAGAAGAGCTTCGCCTCGAGCATCGAGCAGGCAGGCACAGTGGTGTGGAACGGACCAATGGGAGTGTTCGAGACGCCGCCATTCGATCACGGGACCATGGCAATCGCGCGTGCCATGGCCAGAGCAACGGAGCATGGCACGGTCACCGTAATTGGCGGCGGCGACTCCGCTGCGGCGGTGGCCCAGGCAGGTCTGACCGACGGGATCACCCACGTCTCGACCGGTGGGGGCGCATCGCTCGAGTTCCTGGAGGGGAAAGAGCTTCCCGGCGTCGCGGCGCTGGACGAGGCCTGATTCGTATGGCGGAGAGGTCCCTCGCTTCGCTCGGGATGAGCTGACGCTATGACTGCGCGTCAGCTCATGTTCGCAGCGAATTGGAAGATGAACCATGGGCCGGCCGAGGCCCGCGAGTTTGCCAAGAAGTTTCTGTCGCTTACCACACCGGTCGAGGGCCGCAGTCTCTGGTTCTACCCGCCCGCGGTGTCGGTGGCCGCGCTTTCCCAGGCGATGCAAGGTCGGCCCGACATCAGAGTGGGGGCTCAGAACGCCCATTGGGAACTGAAAGGCGCCTTCACCGGCGAAATCTCGGTCCCCATGTTCATGGAAGCCGGCGCTCGAATCGTGCTGGCGGGACACTCCGAGCGACGTCATCTCTTCGGCGAGACCGACGAGCAGGTGGCCAAGAAGGCAAGGGCGGCACTCGCCGCTGGCGTCACGCCTCTGGTCTGTGTGGGAGAAACGCTGGCGGAACGGGAAGGCGGACGGACCGAGCACGTCATCGTGCGACAGCTCGGCGCCCTGCTCGCCGTGCTGGAGCCGGCCGACTGGGCCGGGCTCGTGCTCGCGTACGAGCCGGTCTGGGCCATCGGAACCGGCAAGAACGCCACCCCGGACGACGCCGCTCAGATCCACGAGCTGATCCGCATGGAGCTGGGTCGCAACAGTGTGAGCGGCCGGGTTCCTATTCTCTACGGTGGGAGCGTAAATGCCGGCAACGTCGCCTCACTGCTGACGCGACCCCAGCTCGATGGTGTGCTGGTCGGCGGCGCGAGTCTTGACGCGGTGGGATGGGCTGATTTAGTGGAAAAGGGTTCCCAGGCCAAGGTACGACCGTCCGGCTGGCACGGCACAGTTGACGGGTAGCGATTCCAGACCTCCGCTCGACGACCGCGGATTGCTCGCGCGCCTCATCGGCTTCGACACCACCAGCCGGACGAGCAACCTTCCCCTGGCCGACTTTCTGAGCAACTATCTCGCGCGGCGGGACGTGCGCATCCTGCGGAATCCTTCGGCCGACGGGACCAAGACTAACCTCGTCGTCATTGCCGGACCCGAGACACCCGATCGCGGCGGCCTCGTCCTTTCCGGCCACATGGACGTGGTGCCCGCCGAGGAGTTGGACTGGCGCTCGGATCCCTTCACGCTGTTCGACGCGGGCGACCGCTATGTCGGGCGCGGGACCGCCGACATGAAAGGCTTCCTCGCGCTTGCCGCCAACCGTATTGCCGCTATCGACACCGCCGCGCTCCGCCACTCGCTGGTGCTCCTCTTTACCTACGACGAAGAGGTCGGCACCCTCGGCGCTCGCCGATTCACGGAGAGCTACGCCTACCCCGAGCGGTTGCCGCGTAACGTGGTCATCGGCGAGCCGACCGAGCTTCGTGTCGTGCGGGCGCACAAGGGGATGCTGCGCCTCCGGCTCGCGTTCAGCGGGCGCGCGGCGCACTCTGGGTACCCCCATCTGGGACAGAGCGCCATCGAGCCCGCTGCCCGGGCCATTACGGCGCTCACGGCCCTCGGCCGCGTGATGGAAGCAGAGCGGCCGCCGAACGCCGACACATTTCCCGCAGTGCCTTTCGCGAGCCTGAACGTCGGCACTGTCTCGGGCGGAAGCGCGGCCAATGTCATTCCCGACCGCTGCGAGATCCAGCTCGGCATTCGTCTGCTGCCCGGTATGGCCGCGAAGGCGATGACCGAGCGCGTCCGCGCCACCGTGGACGAGGCAGTACGCGGGCCCTTCACGCTCGAGGCGTTGACCGAGAGCCCCGCGATGATGCTCGACACCGGTGCCCCGATCCTTCGGACACTCTGTGAGGCAACGGGAGAGCCCGAGGCGCACAGCGTCATGTTCGCCACCGACGCGGGCTGGCTCCAGAGTGCCGGCTTCGATTGCGTCCTCTTCGGCCCAGGCAGCATCGAGGTGGCCCACCAGGCCAACGAGTTCCTGCCGGCCGACCAGTTCCGCCGGGCCGGAGAAATTCTCAACCGCCTTATTCGCCAGAGCTGTTTCGAGGCATGACCCTGCTCATCGAAGCGGACCTTACCTGGACCGGCACGCGATTCGAGCCCGGGGTGCAGATCGCCGTGGGTGGCGATGGCCGGATCGAGGCGGTGGGTGCCCTCGGACGCGCCGGCGCGGAGCGGCTGAACGGCATCGCGCTTCTTCCCGGCTTCGTGGACACCCACTCGCATGCGTTCCAGCGTGGCCTCCGCGGCCGGGGTGAACGATTCCCAGCTGGTGCCGGCAGCTTTTGGACCTGGCGCGAGGCGATGTACGCGCTGGTCGACTCTCTCGACCGCGCGAGCCTTCGCCG
>DASYVW010000588.1:0-5142 GCA_035936675.1 Gemmatimonadales bacterium | reverse complement strand
TACCATGGAGCAGGAGCAGTGGCGTCGCCCCAGGTATGGTTCCCGGTTGGAAACGATGAACGAAGCCGAGCCCGGCGTCACTCATCTCGCTTGACCAGCCGCGGCGTGGGGCAGCCTCAGCGGAGGCAGCCTGCGTTCGATCTCGGCCCTGTCGGTCTCGAAGACCGGCGGGAGCTTGAGATGGGTCCCCAGCTCAGCCGCACGCTCGTCGATGGTGAACCCCGGCGGGTCAGTGGCTATCTCGAACAAGACCCCGCCGGGCTCACGGAAGTACACCGAGTGGAAATACTGCCGGTCGATTACCGGCGTGATGTCCACGCCCTGGGTCTCTATCTCGGCCCGTTTGGTCAGTTGGGCTTGATCGTTTTCCGCGCGGAAGGCCATGTGATGCACCGTCCCGACCCCGCCGGCACCCTGCCAGAAGCCGGGCGCGCGCCGGAGATCTACCACCGTGCCGCTTCCCAGGTTGGCGGATTGAAAGCGAAGCACATTCCCTTCCTCCCCGACAGGCTGGAACCCAACGGTTTTGGTGAGGAAATCGGCCGTACCGGTGTCGCCGTCTTCCCACAAGATGGCGCCATGCAGCCCGCGGACGGCGTGCTCGGAGGGCACCGGGCCCTCGGCCCATGGAGGAGTGTTGGCGACTCGCGGCGAAGCGACCAGCTCCAGCAGCAGCCCATCCGGATCCTTGAACGCCAGCACCTGCTCGTCGAATCGCCGCGTAGGCCCCTCGTACCTGATGCCGTGCGCAAGCAGTCGCTCGATCCAGAACCCCAGCGAGGCGGGCGGGATCGCCAGCGACACCGTCCCCACCTGACCGGTACCCTGCCGCCGGGGCTGGCCTCCCGGCCAGGGAAAGAACGTTAGCAGCGATCCCGGATGCCCCAGATCGTCGCCATAGTAGAGGTGGTAGCTGGCCGGATCATCGAAATTCACAGTCAGCTTGACCAGCCGCATCCCGAGCAGGCCGGCGTAGAAATCGAGATTCCGCTGCGGGTCGCCTGCGATTGCGGTGATGTGATGGATGCCCCGGGTCGGAAGGGCCGCTATCATCTTTGCCATGACTGAAGGTAAATACGTGCCGAGGCTGGGGCTCTTCTCCGGCACCATGATGGTGGTTGGCGGGATCATCGGCTCCGGCATCTTCCTCAACCCTGCCATCGTCGCGGCACGGGTTCGTTCCGCGGGTTTGACGCTGGCAGTCTGGGTTCTGGGTGGAGTCGTTGCGCTGATCGGGGCGCTGGTCTACGCCGAGCTCGGGGCCCGGCGCCCGGTGGCCGGCGGAGGTTACGTGTACCTGCGTGATGCCTTCGGCCGGCTCCCGGCATTTCTCTACGCCTGGACTCTGTTGCTGGTGATTGCGACCGGGGCGATTGCCGCCGTGGCCGTGACCTTCGCAACCTACGCGGCCTCTCTCCTCGGGATGGGACCGGCGACGCGGGTGCCGCTTGCGGTGGGGGCCATCCTCCTGCTGTCAGCCATAAACTACGTCGGCGTGAAGCCGGGTGCGCTGACCCAGAATGTGCTCACCCTGCTCAAGCTGGCCGCGCTGGCGGTCCTGATCATCGCCGGCCTGCTGCTGCCGCACCCGATCGCCGCCGCCGCACGGATGACACCGCTGCCTGGAGGCAGTGAGGTGCTGGCAGTCGGGGCCGCCCTCGTCCCGGTGCTGTTCGCCTTCGGCGGATGGCAGCAAACCAACTTCATCGCAGAGGAATTGATCGAGCCGGAGCGCAACCTACCCCGGGCGCTCCTGGGAGGGGTGACGATCGTCGTTGCCGTCTACCTCCTGGCCAACGTGGCCTACCTGAGAACCCTCGGAGTTGATGGATTGGCGGCAAGCACCGCGCCGGCAGCCGATGCCATGCGGGCCCTCCTCGGCGCCCCGGGAGCGGCCCTGATCGCGGCGGGAATTGCGGTCTCCACCTTTGGATTCCTGAACCTGGTGATCCTGGTCTCTCCGAGGGTCTATCGAGCCATGGCGGCTGACGGCCTCTTCTTTCCCAGCCTCGCGCGACTGCACCCGCGGTACCGCACGCCCGCGGCCGCCATCCTGTTTCAGGGCGCGTGGGCCATCATTTTGACCCTCACCGGCCGGTACGGCGACCTGCTGGACTATGTCGTGTTCGGCGACTGGATCTTCTTCGCGGCGACAGCCTCGACGCTCTTCTATTTCCGTGCTCGCGAGCGGCGCGGACTGGAGCGTGCCGATCTCAGGTTCAGGATGCCAGGGTATCCTGCCGGGCCCATTCTCTTCCTGCTTGCGGCGCTCTACGTGGTCATAGGATCCATCGCCTCGAACCCGGGCAACGCGATCAAGGGATCGGTGCTGATGGCTGTGGGGGTGCCGGTGTTTTGGTTTTGGGATAGGAAAAAGGGCGGAAGATAGAGAGGCGGAAGATAGAACCTACCGCCCCTTTGAGTGCTCTATCGGGGTCACTTCCCCCGCGTACTCGTCCTGCAGGTACTCCTCCCGGTACATCCGGATCAGTTCGAAGAAGTAGGAGATCGCCAGCGGCCCGATGATCAGGCCGAGGAGGCCGAAGTAGTTGATGCCGGCGAAGGCCCCGATGATGGTAATGAAGGGGTGAATCTTGGCCCAGCGCCGGAAGACCGCCGGCCGTATGATGTTATCCACGTTGCCCACGACCAGGATGCCCCACAGGGCCAACCCGATCGCCGTTCCGTAATGGCCTTCGATGGCCAGCGCCAGGGCGCCCGGCCCCCAGACCAAGCCGCTCCCCACCACGGGAAGAATCGCCAGAATGACGGTCACCACTCCCCAGAAGAGGGCGTTGGGTATGCCCGCAACCCAGAACGCCAGGCCAACCAGAAGACCCTGCACGGCAGCGGTCATCCCGGTTCCGATGAGGGTCGAGATGGTGACATCCCGGAACCGGTCCCGCAGTCTCTCCGCATTCCTGGCGGAGAACGGGAGGAACGGGCGGACACCCTTCCACGCCGTGCGGGGGGCCAGAAGGAGGTAGTACAACCCGAAGAATGTGATGGTGAGTTGGATGCCGAGCCGGGTGGCGGTTCCGATCAGCCCCAGCGCGCTGGAGCCGATCCATGCCACCAGGCGGGACCCAACCGACCCGATCTGCGCCCCTACATCATAGGGACCGATCCGTAGCTCCCGAAGCCGGGCGACCAGGGGGCTCCGGATGACCCCGCCGGCTATGTCCTGGGCCTCCCCCGCGATAACCCCGACGAAGGCCGCGCCAGGCCCCAAGACGAGAATCACACCCAGCAGCACCACCAGCGCGGCCGCGAGCCGGGGGGGCATCCGATGGGCAAGCCACTGGTGGACCGGCGCGAAGACCACGTAGAGGACTGGCGCGCCGATCAGCCCGGTGCTGAAAGGCCAGAGCGCCCAGGCCAGGCCCAACCCCAACACGAAGATCAGGAAGGCTGCCCGGTCCTGCTTGGTGTCGAGGAAGGCCATCGCGGAACAGTACGGCGGAAGGGTATGGGTCGCCAGCGGGGCAGTCCTCGCCGGGAGGCCCATTGAGATGTATCTTCGAAGCAGTCGGGAGCACCCTGACTACAACCCTGTGCCGGACTCGTGGTCCCACTCACCCAACTCCCACTCCCTCTCCTGATTGCCGGCGGCGCTGCCACAGCGCTGCTCCTCCTCGTCACGGCCCTGGCCTGGCGGGAGCACAGGAGACGCCGGCAGGTCGAGCGCTCCCTGGCCGAAGTCCGGGGCCAGCTCCAGACCGTGACGGCGACCATGCGGGAAGCGGTCATCGCCTACGACATGGACCGCCGGCTCAAATTCATCAATCCCGCGTTCGAGCGGCTCACTGGCTACCCTGAGGAGGAGCTGCGGGACCAGGAATTCCTCGCCTACATCCACGGCGAGGACCGGCCGGCGATCCTGGCCGAATGGGACCGTCTCACCCAGGGTGGCGCCCTCAGGGATCAGGAGTACCGGGTGGTCACCCGGTTCGGCCAGATCCGCTGGTGCTCCAGCTCCTGGGAGCCGATGCGGGATGAGACCGGCCGGCAGATCGGGTACATGGGAGCCGAGTTCGACATCACCGAGAGGAAGCTGGCCGAAGAGGCCATGCGCAGCGACACCGAGCTCTTCCAGGCGGTGCTCGAGGTGGAGCAAGCGGTCAACTCGGCGGGTCTCGACTCCGGGACGGTCATGCGGGTCATCGCGGAGCGAAGCAAGGAGCTCACCAGAGCCAGTGGAGCGGTGATCGAGGTGATGGAGGGGGAAGACCTCATTCCGGTCGTGCACGTCGGCACGGAAGCGGCTCGGCTCAAGGTGAGCACCACCCTGTCCGGCGTGGCCATCCAAACTGGGGAGCTTCAGCGCAGCGACGACACCCTCACCGACCCGCGCGTGACCCATAACTACTACCGCGAGATCGGCATCCGCTCATTGCTGGTGGTGCCGCTCCATGACGAGCACCGCACCCTGGGCGTGCTCAAGGTGGTCTCCCCCCGACCGCGAGCCTTTACCGAGCGCGATGCAAAGGCGCTCCGCCTGCTCGGCGGCCTCATGGGCGCGGCCTTGGGTCACGCTGCCGCGTTCGAGGGACGCCAGTCGCGGCTGGAGGAGCGTACCCGCGCGCTGCAGGAGAGCGAGCAGCGCTTCAAGCAGCTGGTGGACGTCGCCCAGGAGGGCATCTGGGTCACCGACGATCGCGGGGTCATCACCTACATGAACCAGCGCCTCGCCGATATGCTGGGATACGGGAACGGTACCCTGCTTGGCCGACCCGTCTACGACTTCATCGAGGCCGATTCCCAGCCGGGCGCCAGGCGTGCCCTGAGCCGGGGACGGGGCGAAAAACGGAGCCAGGATATTCGCTTCCAGCGCCGTGACGGAACCCAACTCTGGGGTTTGGTGTCGTCGAGCCCGATCCTGGGAAAGGACGGCGTGCTGGTGGGAACGGTGGGTATGGTGACGGACATAACCGAGCGGAAGCGAGCTGAGGATCAGCTGCGCCGCTCGGCCGACCGTCTCACCATGCTGCATGATATGGATCAGGCAATCCTCGCGGCGCAGTCGCCGGTCGAGATCGGTCGCGCGGCCCTGGGACGGGTCCGCCGGATGGTGCCGTGCCAGCGGTGCACCGTGACTCTGTTCGACTTCGCCCAGGGCCAGGCTCAGCTCATCGCAGGATA
>DASYVW010000587.1:0-5579 GCA_035936675.1 Gemmatimonadales bacterium | reverse complement strand
ACGTCGAGCATTCCGAGGGCCCACGGACCGACCTTCCCGTAGAACCGCCCGCCGGCCAGAATGGGCAGCACCTGCCCGCTGTCGCCGAGGCCGATCCGCCGCGAATAGAAGGGCTGCACCACGGTGGGTGTGGCGAAGTCGAAGATGCTACTCGACTCGAGGAAGAAGTCGCGCTTTTCGGGGAAGAACGTCGGCAATCGGGTGAGGTTGATGACCTGCTCATCCACTTCGACCTGGGCGAAGTCGGTATTGACGGTTAGATCGCCCGTCACCGTCGGCGAGATGGCGAGCTTGGCATCGACTCCCGCCTTTCCTGCCGCTCCGCCGCTCTGGAGCGAGTTCCCCAGCGCGTCGTGATCCGCAGCGGTGGCGCGGCCGAGTGCGTAGGGCTTGATCTCGAGATCCCGGCCACGGCGAAGATCGTCAAAGCCGCTCACCTCTCCTTCGTAGAGGAGACGGTAGATCCCCTCCGTTCTGCCCCAGCCTCGCCAAAGGGCAACTTCATTCTTCCGGCGGATGAAGCGCTGTGCATTGAAGCCGAAGGTACCTGCGCCTTTCCTCCGGAATCGCAGTGTCCGGAAGGGAATGCGGAACTCTGCCGTCCAACCGACCGAATCACGGGTGACGGCGACGTCCCAGATGCCATTCCAGTTCTCGTTGGCGTCATCCAGCCCGTTGAACTGAGCGTCCCACATGGCCCCGTTCGGGTTGGTGCGGAAGAGGAAACCGCTGCGCCGATCGTGAAAGCTGTCGATGAGCAGCATGACATAATCGTCCACCTCGAGGTCGGCGTCTCGACGGAGCTGCGTCCCGCGGATCCCGTGAACGTTGGAGTCGTAGGCGCGGACACCCACGTAGAGTGCGTCCCGGTCTCGAACGAGTTTCACCACGGTTCGTTCGCTGCATGGTGCTCCTTCGTCTGGTTCGCGCTGGCGGAACTCCGATATCGAGTCGGCCGTGTCCCAGAAGGGCTCATCCAAGCGGCCATCGAGTTGCCCCGCCTCAGCAGTCCGGTTCGCATGAAGTGGAATCGATCCGGTATCGGCACTCTGCTGGCCTGAGGCGGCGGCAGGCCCTCCAAGGCATATGACAGCGGTCGCGTAGTACGCGACGAAGGGACGCTTCACGATAAGCCCCGGACCCCCAGGCCTATCAGGGCGGCCGCGACAACAATGAGGGGTTCAGGGATCTTCCACCTCAACAAGGTCAGTCCAAAGGCACCCGCTGCGATCAGGGCCGTAGTGACATCCACCAGCGACTGGCGAGCCAGGACGATCACTGCTCCGGCGATAGCTCCGGTTGCTCCCGCCGTGATCCCGGTAACGATCGATGCGAGCCAGGGGCGCTTCCCATAGCGGTGAAAGTACGGCGCCGGAATCACCGTGAACAGGAAACAGGGTAGGAACGTGGCCCCGGCCGCGACACAAGCGCCGGCGAGCCCCGCGACCAGATACCCGATGAAGCCAGTGGTGATCACGACCGGGCCGGGGGTGATGAGCGCGACGGCGACCGCGTCGAGAAACTGTCGCTCCGTCAGCCAGTGATGCTGAAGAACAACCCCACCGTGCAGAAACGGCACGATGGCAAGGCCGCTGCCGAAGACGAAGCTCCCGGCGTAGGCAAAGAATCCAAAGATCTGAAGCAGCAGGATGGTGCTTCCAGCCTCGGCGACGGTCCCTCGTCCACGTAGCCCCGCGGGAGGGGTACGTACGATCCAAACCAGGGCTCCCGCAGCAAGGATCAGCGAGACCATTTCGCGACCCGTGATCGCCGTCCCTGCTGCGACGACCAGGAAGATCCCCCAGAGGAGGAGATCCTTGCCGACGGTCGTCTTGGCCAGCCTATACGCACTGCGGCTGATGAGGCCGATGACAGCCGCACCGACTCCGTAGAAAACTGCCTGCATCCAGGCAAGCCCCCCGTAGTGCACGTAGGCCCACCCCAGAGCCACCACGATCACGAAGCTGGGCAAAACAAAGGCGAGGCCCGAGAGTGCGGCCCCGAGCACTCCGCCACGGATATAGCCGAGGTAGAAGCAGAGCTGGGCAGCCAGCGGTCCGGGGGAAAGCTGGGCGAGGGCCAAGCCTTCCAGGTACTCCTCCTCAGAGATCCATCCCCGCGTCTCGACGAGGTCACGCTGCATGTGGCCCACAAGGGCGATTGGTCCCCCGAAGCCCGCTGCCCCCAAGCGGAGGAAGTAGCGGGCAAGGCTGGCTCGGGTCGGCATGGACATTCAATGTAACCGCGGTTACACTAACCACCAGATGAGTGTCACCTGGCTCCTCTGTTCCTACCGGCTCCCGCGGGAGCCGTCCCGCCTCCGGCTCGCGGTCTGGCGGCGTCTGAAGCGGGTTGGTGCTGTGATGCTGCACGACGGACTCTGGGTCCTTCCCAACGACGCGAAGACGCGGGAGGACTTCGAGTGGCTGGCCGAGGAGATCGAGGAGCGGGGCGGAAGCGTGATGCTCTGGGAGGCTCGTAGCCTGCCTGGGGGCCAGGATTCCGCTGTGGTTCTGCGGTTTCGCGCCGAGGCGGAAGAGCGCTATGCCAGCATCGCGCAGGCGGCAAAAAAGGTAGCCCGCAAAGGAAAGCGTCGAGGCTCCTCCGCCCAGTCTATTGAGAAGGCGATGCAGCAGCTCCGCGGATTGGAACGAGCCCTCCGGCTGGAGCGGCGCCGCGACTATTTCCGGGCTCCCGGTCGGCAGCAGGCGGAAGAGACCGTACAAGAGGCGGCGGCAAAGATTCGTGCTGGGGCTGCGCCTCAAATGCCAAAGAGGAGGCTCCGTGCTGTGGGTAACTAGACCGAGATGTCACATCGACCGAACGGCGTGCGCCTGGCTGATTCGCCGCTTCGTGGATCCTGACCCGAAGTTCGCGTTCGCACCCGACGCCGAAGCCGCACGGACGTTGGGCGGGACTCCATTCGACATGCGGGGGGTGGAGCTTGGACACCACGAGGGACGTTGCTCATTCGAGAGTGTCCTTCTGAAGTACCGCCTCGACGACCCGGCTCTGCGCGAGCTCGCAGCCGTAGTGCACGAGGCGGATGTCGACGACGACAAGTTCCACACCCCCGAGGCGTCCGGCCTGGATGCTGTGATCCGGGGACTTGGGCTGGTCATCGAGGACGATTTGGAGCTCTTCCGGGTTACTGATCGGGTCTATGACGGTCTCTACGCCTGGTTCCGGCGAACGGTCGCCTGAGGCACCCGCTTCCAGCCGGCGGGCGAGCCTTGCCGCCTGGCTCGGTCTCGAGCGCAACGTCGTGGCCGTCTCCGCCGCAATGTTCGCGATGGCCCTGGGCGAGCAGATGTGGAGGCGGTTCCTCCCCAAATACCTGGAGTCGCTCGGCGCTCCGATTGTAGCGATCGGCGCGTATGGCACGGCCGAAGACTTTCTGGACGGGATCTACCAGTACCCCGGCGGGTGGATCGCGGACCACCACGGCCGCCGCCGAGCCCTCCTCCTCTTCGTCGGTCTCGCGGCCATCGGGTACGCGATCATCGCGGTGGCTCCGCTCTGGCCGGTCGTGGTTCTTGGGCTGGTCTTCACGATGGCCTGGACCAGCATGGCCAGTCCCTCGTTGTTCGCTGTGATTGGCGACGCACTGCCTAAGAACCGCCGCGCGATGGGCTTCTCGGTCCAGGCCATTCTCCGTCGAGTTCCCATCGTGGTCGCGCCAACGATCGGCGGGCTTCTGATCGCGGCGTGGGGCATCCGCACCGGCGTCCGCGCCGGGCTCGCCTGCAGCATTCTGCTCGCCGGGCTCACCTTGGCGGTCGTCTCCCGGGTCCGGCTTGTGCTCCCCGCCGGGGGCCAGGGAATCAACATCCGCGGAGTGTGGCACCGGCTGCCGACGCCGCTTCGGCGGCTCCTGGTCTCGGACATCTTCATTCGAACCTGCGATGGCCTGGTCGACGTCTTCCTGGTGATTTACGCCCTGAACGTGATCGGGATCAGCCCGCCGCAATACGGGCTGCTCGTGGGAGTGCAGTCGGCAACGGCCATCGCCTGCTATCTGCCCGTGGCCCGCTTGGCCGATCGCATCGCCCGGAAGCCGTTCGTGATCGCAACATTCCTCGCCTTCTCTGCCTTCCCCATCGCCGTGATCGCTTCCCGATCGTTCCCGGCTTTGGTCCTGGCGTTCGTCGTGGGGGGTCTCCGCGAGATCGGCGAGCCTGCTCGGAAGGCTCTCATCCTGGATCTGGCTGAGCCCGAGGTTCGGGCTCGCTCGATCGGGCTCTACTATCTCCTTCGAAGCGTTGCCATTGCCCCAGCGGCGTTCATCGGCGGCCTACTCTGGCGCACCGCGCCCGCGATACCGTTCGTCACCGCTGGCCTGATGGGACTTATCGGGACGACTCTTTTCGCTTTCACAGTCGAGGAGCGGCACGCGGGATAGCGGCTCGCTCTTGGCTGAACTCAACGGAGACATGAACATGCTAACTGGTGGACTCTTCTCGCGCGCTGAAGGCGCAGCGCTACCCATGCGGCCAGTCCGGCTCTCGACGTTCGTCATGACCGGTCTCTCACTGCTACTCATTCTGACTGCGTGCGAAACCAAAGCGAAAGAAGGCGATCAAGACGAAGAGCGGGCGGAGTCTCCCGCAGCGGAGAGGCAGGAGAAGCAACCGCCCCAAGCGCCTCAAACGCCAATCGACTGGACCAAAGTGGGCGAAGCACTGGGAAAGGCCGGAGCGCTCCAACCAGGCGAGGTCTACAAGGTAGGCATGCCGCGCGGTGATCTACATGTCACCGTTGGCAGTGTCCAGATCAAGCCGGCGCTGGCCCTCGGTTCTTGGGTCGGCTTCAAACAGACCGGCCCGAACGAGGTGACGGCCATGGGGGACCTCGTGCTGCTCGAGAATGAAGTCGGCCCGGTTACGGCGAAGCTCCAGGCAGGCGGCATCGAACAGACCGCGATCCACAACCACCTGCTTCACGAAACGCCACACGTGATGTACGTGCACATCCGGGGTCATGGCGATGGCGTCAAGATTGCCGCGGCAATCCATGCTGCGCTGGCGCTGACCAAGACGCCATTGGGAGCGGCGGCTGGAAAGCCTGAGAGTCTCGACTTGGACACCGCTCAGGTGAATCAGATCCTGGGACGGAGTGGAAAGGTGAACGGCGGGGTCTATCAGGTGAGCGTGCCGCGAGCGGAAGCAGTAACGGAGGACGGGATGGACGTGCCCCCCGCCATGGGTGTCGCGACGGCGCTCAACTTCCAGCCCACCCCAGGGCAGAAGGCAGCAATCACGGGAGACTTCGTTCTGATCAGCAGCGAGATCAATCCGGTCATTCGGACCCTCCAGCAGAACGGCATTGAGGTCACTGCGCTGCACAGTCATATGCTCGACGAGTCGCCCCGGCTCTTCTTCATGCACTTCTGGGCCAACGATGACGCAACGAAGCTTGCCAAGGGACTCCGGGCGGCTCTCGACAAGATGAACGTGAGGCCGGCGAGCTGAAGCACCCGAAGCACGCGCGGGATACGCACATGGCGGGAGCAGCGATCGATCCTCCGCGTCGCAGGTGATGGTCTCGACTGACTAAGATTCCGGGTGTCCATGAATCGC
>DASYVW010000586.1:0-2118 GCA_035936675.1 Gemmatimonadales bacterium | reverse complement strand
CTTCCAAGTCCTTGTATACCCGAAAGAAGTGCTCGATTTCCTTGAGATAGTGCTGGGGGATGTCTCCCAGCTCGTTCAGGCCGTCGGAGTAGGGATCTCCCATCGGAACCGCAAGCACCTTTTCGTCGGGTACGCCGGAATCCACCAGGTGAAACAGCCCGATAGGACGAGCGTCGACGAGGCACCCGGTAAACACCGGGATCGTCATCAGAACGAGCACGTCCAATGGGTCGCCGTCGTCCGCGAGAGTTCGGGGGAGAAAGCCGTAGTCGCCCGGGTAGTGCACCGCGCTGTGCAGCACCCGGTCCAGCCGGAATACACCGAGCTTCTTGTCGAGCTCGTACTTGTTGCGCTCGTTGGTCGGAATCTCGACCACCGCCGTCACCTCGACCGGAGGGTTGGGACCGGTGGGAATGTCATGCCAAGGGTGGAAGCTGCGGGGCTGAACGACAGGCATGATCGAGTCTCGAATTCGAAGGAGCGGAATAGTAGCGCGGGCGCGGAACCCAACCAAGTGCGGGCTGCGGCGCTTGCGTCGGAATCTCGGTCCAACGATGTTACCCGCCCGGCCCGAGTGGCGGAATGGCAGACGCAGTGGACTCAAAATCCACCGAGGGCAACCTCGTGCGAGTTCGACTCTCGCCTCGGGCATCCCCTATTCACATGGCCATGGTGCCTTCGTTCATGCCGCAGCCGTAGCCGATGGCAAAGCAACGGATTCTGGTAGCCGATGATGATCCGGGGATTCGTCGCACGCTTCAGATCGGGCTCACTAAGGCGGGATACGACGTGGTTGAGGCCCGGGATGGGGCGGAGGCGATGCGCCTCTGGCGCGATGACGGGGCGGATCTCGTCATATCGGACATCTACATGCCTGACAAAGATGGCCTCGAGGTGATTAGGGAGCTTCGGGCTAAAAGCCCCACCACCCCGGTGATTGCCATGACCGACGGCGGCCGATCCAAGAATCTCGATCCGCTGAGACATTCGGAGACCTTCGGTGCCAGTCGCACCATCGCGAAGCCGTTTACCCTGGAAAAGATGCTGGCCATCGTGAAGCAGGTGCTGGCGGGCTAGTCTGCGGCTGGCAGCGCCTTACGCACCGCCTCGAGCATTTCTTCCAGGGTAAAAGGCTTTTGTATCGTCAGGGATGCCCCAAGAAGCTCGGCCGCGTTGAGCATGTCCATCTGTGAGCCATAGGCTCCACCCGACATCACGATGATCGGAATGCCGGGCACGAACGCGCGGAGCTCCACCATGGTCTCGATGCCGTCCTTCTCCGGCATGAACAGGTCCAGGATTACCAGATCCAGCTCCACCTCGCGCCAGACCCGGCTAGCCTCTGATCCATTCGCTGCTTGAATGACCTCGTGCCCCGCCCGGGTAAGAAGTGCCGCGAGTGAGCGCCGCACACTGGCGTTGTCGTCCACAACCAGGATCCGTGCCCTGCCTCCCTCCATGGTCTCCTCGAGTGCGACAGGGTCAGGGGACGCCGCCCATAGTTATCGGGCAGGTAATCACCCTCCAGACGATTGTCCGGGCAATTAGGGAAACCCCGTAGGTGGCACGCTTCTCTGTGGTGACGCCGCGACTCACTGGACTCACCATCTATCCGATCAAGTCGGCTCGCGGAATCCCGCTGGAGGAGTCCGAGGTCGATCAGTTTGGTCTGCGCCACGACCGTCGCTGGATGGTGGTGAACCCATCGGGTGAGTTCCTCTCCCAACGCACCCATCCGCGGCTGGCCCTGGTCGTCCCGGTAATCGACGGTGAGAACCTCCGGATCCTCGCGCCGGAGATGCCTCCCCTCGAGGTTCCGCTCCATCCCAAGGACATTGTCAGAAGCAGGGTGGCGGTATGGCGCGACTTCTGCCCGGCGAGCTGGCTGGGGGAGAACGCCGCGGGCTGGTTTTCCGAATTCCTCGACTGCGCCTGTAGTCTGGTGCACATGTCCGACTCGGTCATCCGGCCCGCCGACCCGGTGTTCGCCCCTCCAGGAACCAGGGTGAGTTTCGCCGACGGCTTTCCCTTTCTCCTTATCTCGGAAGAATCGCTGGCCGATCTCAACCGGCGTTTGGCTCAGCCGCTACCGATGAATCGGTTCCGCCCCAATCTCAT
>DASYVW010000585.1:0-2667 GCA_035936675.1 Gemmatimonadales bacterium | reverse complement strand
TGTGTATGCGATCGACCCTGGCAAGACGATCGTCAGCGCGAGGGTCAATCCGGACGTCACCTTCCCCGACGCCGTGCCTGCCAACGATGCTTGGAAGCGCCCTACCACCACAGCCACTCCATAGCCACGGATGACAAGGATCAAAGAGTTCGGCGGACGGACACAAAAGCATTTGCCGCAGATGAACGCAGATGGACGCAGATCACTCCTTCTCGAAACTTCATTCTCATTTGCAGGCACCCAGTAATCTTGTTCAACAGCACACCATTGGGGGTCCGGTGATGTGCTTTTTCAGACCAAAGTCGATGTTGCCAGTAGTGGCTCAGGAGAGCCTCGGATCATCGGGGTAATCCATGTTTCTGCGTTCATCTGCGGCTGATTTTTAAGGAACCTGAAATGCGATTCGTCCCCTGTCTTCCGCTGCTCGTGCTCGCCTTACCTCTCTCTGCGCAGCAGGCGGTTTCGTCGCCGATCCCCGGCAGCGATTCCGCCGCGGCGCACGGAGACGAGTCGCCGTTCCGGCGTCTTGAGCTGCCCACGCCAAGCACCATTCGGACCGGCGCCGGTACGCCGGGCCCGGATTACTGGCAGCAGCGGGTGGACTACGTGATCCGGGCGTCACTCGACACCGTCGCCCAGCGGCTGACCGGTGAAGAGCGAATCACCTATACCAATCACTCACCCGACACGCTTCGCTACCTGTGGCTCCAGCTGGATCAGAATCTCTTCAACAGCGCCAGCCGGGGATACCGGCTGTTCGGCCAGGATTCCCGGCCCAGCACTCGAGCCGCGGAGGGCGGGTTCACCCTGACGAAGGTGGCGGAGCCGGGCACCGCCGCGGCCGGTGGCCGGCCCGCTCGACGCGGCGGACCGCTCGACTACCTCGTGAACGGGACGGTGATGAAGGTGAATCTCGCGCGCCCGCTCCCTCCCGGTGGCCGGCAGGCACTGGAGATTGGCTGGTCGTTTCCCTTTGGTCCCAACAGCAACCGGATGGGAATCGAGCTGATCGACGGCAGCTACGTGTACGAGGTGGCCCAGTGGTATCCCAGGCTCGCCGTGTACGACGATGTGAGGGGCTGGAACACCGAGCAGTACCTGGGTCAGGGCGAGTTCTACCTGGACTACGGCAGCTTTGACGTGACCCTTACGGTGCCCACCAACATGCTGGTTGCCGCCACGGGCACGCTCCAGAACCCGACCCAGGTATTGACCGCGGCGCAGCGCGCCCGGTTGGCCCGGGCACGGGCCAGTGATTCCACGGTGGTGATCCGGGGGAAGGACGAGATCGGCGATCCCGCGTCCCGGCCGCTATCTCGCTCGGGCAGCTTCACCTGGCGCTTCAGCGCGGACAGCGTGCGCGACTTTGCGTGGGCCGCCGCCCGCCACTTCGTGTGGGACGCAGCCCGGGCCAATGGTGGCAAGACCCTCGCGATGAGCTTCTATCCGCCGTCGGCAGAGCCGATCTGGAGCGAATCCACCCAATACGTGCGATTCGCGGTGGAGAACTACTCGTCGTGGTACACCTACCCCTACCCCGTGGCCATCAACGTGAACGGCATCGAGGGCGGGATGGAGTACCCGATGATCGTGTTCTGCCACAATCGGACCGATCCCAAGGCGCTCTTCAGCGTCACCGACCACGAGATCGGGCACACCTGGTTTCCCATGATCGTGGGGAGCAACGAGCGGCTCTACGCCTGGATGGACGAAGGCTTCAACACCTTCATGAACCACTACAGCTGGGACAAGAAGTATCCCGGCGAATACAATCGGCGGGGTGATCCCGGACTGTACATCTCCTTTGCGCTGTCCGGGAAGGAAGAGCCGATCATGACGCCGGCCGACCGGATCAGAGGCAGTCTGAGCACCACGGCCTACACCAAGCCCGGACTGGGGCTCGTTCTGCTCCGCGACCACCTCATCGGCCCGGAGCGCTTTGACCCCGCCTTCCGCGAATACATCCGGCGGTGGGCCTATAAACATCCTACCCCCGCCGACTTCTTCCGCAGCATTGAAGACGGCGCCGGCGAGGACCTGAGCTGGTTCTGGCGCTCCTGGTTCTACACCACCGAGCGGCTTGACCAGGCGGTCGATTCGGTGACCGTGTCGGATTCGGGCGGGGTGGTCGCCTCCCGGGTGTACCTACGAAGCGCCACTCCGATGCCGATGCCGGTGGAGCTCGACCTCAGAATGAACGAGGGGACCACCCAGCATTTGAGTCTTCCCGTGGAAGTGTGGGAGGGAGGACCTCAGTATACCGCCGTGGTCCCAGGCCCCAAGACAGTGGTCGGGGTGACGATGGATCCGAAGAAGCTGTACCCGGATGTGCGGCGGGAGAACAACCGGTGGGATGCCCCTAAAACGGCAGGAGGTGCGGTGCCAGCACAGGGGAACCAGGGACAGTAGCATTGTCACCCTGACGCGAGCGCAGCGAGCGGAGGGGGCCGAAGTTAGGCTATGTCCCCCTCCCCCTCGCTACGCTCGGGGTCAGGGTGACATCACTCCGTCCCGAGTTGCCAGAGCCCGCTCAGCATGTCGCTCGCGTAGAGGAAGCCGTTGGCCAGCTGCACTCCCCAAGTGAAGGTGTTCCGGCTCCCTCCGGGCCTGAGGCGGGACAGCAGCCGGCCGGAGAGATTGCCGGACAGCGTACCCGAGACATCCAGC
>DASYVW010000584.1:0-6113 GCA_035936675.1 Gemmatimonadales bacterium | reverse complement strand
AGATTCTGCTCGCCGTCGCTGTCCGCACCCTCCAGCGTCGTGTACGACGAGCCGTCCCCCAGCCAGCGAGCCGGTCCGAAGACTTGACTTCGAAACTCGAGCGTGCCGTAGATGCGCTGGACCGAGAGCAGCGTGGAATCCGACTGCTGCGCCTGCAGCGGCGCGAACAGGGCGACGACACAAATGGCGAGAACGAATCGCATCACGAGAGGTCCGCTGGTAGGAAGTGACATTTGCCGTGGCAGAGCTAAGCGACCCGTTGTTGCACCGGGAGACTCCCGGCGATATCCCTTCATCGAGACGCCGGCAGCCTACGCGCTGGGCGAGGTTGTGGATTATACAATGAAGCCGTGAGAGGCATATGCTTATCCCCCTACGGCCCAGAGATCGGGCTTTGTTTCTGACCGGTCTGCTAACCGGCATCGCTGCCGCCGGCTGTTCCAAAGCCGCCGACCGGCAGCCCTCCACCGAGAGCGCGGCCTCAACGCCCGCGGACCGCCCCATGTCCGATTCCAGCACAAGGCCGGCCGACACGACCACGGCCGCCAGAAGCGAAGCCAGTGCAGCACCGACGGCGGCCACGCCCAACCCCGCGGCCAAGCCGTCTCCGTCTGACACGCCGGCCAAGCCGGCACAGGCTCCGCCGCTCCCCAAACCCAACATAGACCCGGGCCGGAAGCCACCCACTCCGCCGGCCGACACCAGCAAGGCCGCGGTGACAGCGCCGGCCCCGGCCGGGCAGGATCAATGGCTCAAGTACGATGCCGGCAGCAACACGGTGACGTTCGAGCTGATCGCGGGGCCGTTTACCTTCAACGGCTTCAGCAAGGGGGGCGGCACTCTGACGCTGCCGGCGAAGGCGAATGTCGTGATCAATTTCGTCAACAAGGATGGCACGCCGCACAGCGCGGAGGTGATGTCGGGCGACGGCCTGATCCCGAACGCCGCCACCGACCCGGCGATACCCCGGGCTTTCACGAACAAGGTACTCGAAGGCTTACCCCAGGAGGGGTCGGACGCGATGCGGTTTACCGTGCCCGAGAGCGGCACCTATCGCATCGTCTGCGGCGTGCCCGGGCATGGTCTGTCGGGGATGTGGATCTGGATGAAAGTGGATCCGGCGGCAAAGGCGCCGTCGTTCGGGCCTACTAAGGGGTGAGGAAGGGGCTTGTCATCCTGAGGGAGTGGCACTTACGCGCTCAGGATGACAAGACCTTTGACTCTTGTCCCTTCAACGCTTTCCATAGAAACTGCCCGGTATAGCTTTCCTCCACCTCCGCCACTTCTTCCGGCGTCCCCGCCGCGACGACCTGCCCTCCCCGTTCGCCCCCTTCGGGCCCGAGATCGATAATCCAGTCGGCGGTCTTGATGACGTCCAAATTGTGCTCGATCACCACGACGCTGTTGCCCTTGTCTACCAGGCGATGGAGGACGTCGAGCAGCAGGCGCACATCCTCGAAGTGCAGCCCGGTCGTCGGCTCGTCCAGGATGTAGAGCGTCCGGCCCGTGTCGCGCTTGGCGAGCTCGCTGGCGAGCTTCACCCGCTGGGCCTCGCCGCCGGACAGAGTCGTCGCCGCCTGACCCAGGTGGATGTAGCCGAGGCCGACATCATTCAGCAGCTCGAGCTTTTCGGCGATGCGGCGCTGGTTGCCGAAGAATTCGAGGGCGTCTTCCACGGTCAGATCCAGGACGTCGGCGATACTCCTCCCCTTGTAGCGAACCTCGAGCGTCTCCCGATTGTAGCGGCGCCCCTTGCACACCTCGCAGGGGACATACACATCCGGCAGGAAGTGCATCTCGATCTTCACCAGACCATCGCCTTGGCACGCCTCGCAACGCCCGCCCTTCACATTGAAGGAGAACCGTCCGGGTCCGTAGCCCCTGAGCTTGGCATCGGGCAGCTGGGTGAAGAGCTCGCGGATCGGGGTGAAGAGCCCGGTGTAGGTTGCCGGGTTCGATCGCGGCGTGCGGCCAATGGGACTTTGATCGATGTCGATGACCTTGTCGATCCGGTCGAGGCCCTCGATCCTGGTGTGGGCACCGGGCACCACCTTGGCTCGGTAGAAGTGGCGCGCGAGCGACTGATAGAGGATGTCGGTAACCAGGGTGGACTTGCCCGAACCGGACACGCCGGTGACGGCGACGAAGAGCCCGAGCGGAATGTCGACCGTGAGGTCCTTGAGATTGTTGGCTCGCGCACCCACCACCCGAATACGGTGATCGGCAGGAGCCTCGCGGCGGCCCGCCGGAACGGGAACGCGCAGCTCGTCGCGTAGATAGCGGCCGGTGAGCGATTCCGGATGGGTCCTGATCTCCTCGACCGTACCCTCAGCGACGACCTCACCGCCGAAACGACCCGCTCTGGGGCCCAGATCGATCACGTGGTCGGCCGCCTGGATGGTGTCCTCATCGTGCTCGACGACAATGACGGTATTGCCCAGATCCCTGAGGCCGCGCAGGGTGGTGAGCAGCCGGGCATTGTCCCGCTGGTGCAGCCCGATGCTGGGCTCGTCCAGGATGTACAGCACTCCCACCAGGCGGGACCCGATCTGGGTGGCCAGCCTGATCCGCTGGGTCTCCCCACCGGAGAGCGACGTGGCGGCCCGGCCGAGGGTGAGATAATCGAGCCCGACATCCCGCAAAAAGCGGAGCCGGTCCACGACCTCCTTGAGGATGGGGCCGGCAATATCGGGGTCGAGTCCTGCGCGCCCGTTCGAACCGCGAAGGGGGATACTCTCGAAGAACTCGATGGCCCGCTCGACCGGCAGCTCGACTACATCGCCGATGCTTGTTCCATTCACCAACACCGACAGACTCTCGGGGCGAAGCCGCTTCCCACCACAAGTCTGACACGGCTGCTCGATCATGAACTCCTCGAGCGTGCCCCGAACTCCTTCGCTGCTGGACTCGCGATAGCGTCGCTCGACGTTTCGGAGCACGCCCTCCCATTCGGTTTCGAACTCGCCCCGTCCGCGGGCGCCGTCGGTCTGGAACTTGAAGCGGCCGGGCGCACCGTAGAGAATTGCCCGTTGTGCCGCCTCGCTGTGCTCGCCCCAGGGCGCATTCAGGTCGACCCCGAACGCCTTCGCGAGCGTCGGAAGCACCACCTTCCGCATATAGCCGCTCGGCTCGCCCCACGGCAGGATCACGCCTTCGAGTATCGAGATGCTGGGATCGCCAAGCACGAGGTCGACATTCACCTCCCGCCGGGTGCCTAGACCGTGACAGCCGGGACACACGCCGAAGGGCGAGTTGAAGGAGAACTGCCGCGGCTCAAGCTCGGGCAACGACAGGCCGCAGACGGGGCACGCGAACCGCTCGGAGAAGATGACGGACTGGCGGTCGGCTGGTCCGTCATACCTCACGACTTCCACTAGCCCATCCGCCGTCTTTAACGCGGTCTCGATCGAGTCGTTCAATCGCGAGCGATCACCCGCCCGCACGACCAGGCGATCGACCACGACGGCGATATCGTGATTTTGCCGCCGGTTGAGGGTGGGGACCGAGCTCAGGTCGTAGGTCTGACCGTCCACCCGGACGCGCACGAAGCCGCGCTTGCGAACGTCCTCGAGCAGGTCACGGAACTCGCCCTTCCGACCGCGTACGAGTGGCGCGAGCACTTCGATCCTGGACCCGTCGGGCCAGCCCAGAACCGTGTCGGTGATCTGCGCCGCGCTCTGCCGGGTGACCGGGGTGCCGTCGTTGGGACAGTGCGGCACGCCGACGCGGGCCCAGAGCAGTCGGAGATAGTCATAGATCTCGGTCACCGTACCCACGGTTGATCGGGGATTCTGACCGGTACTCTTCTGCTCGATCGAAATGGCGGGCGAGAGCCCCTCGATCGCGTCCACGTCCGGTTTCTCCATCAGCCCCAGAAACTGGCGGGCATAGGCCGACAGCGACTCGACGTAGCGGCGCTGGCCTTCCGCGTAGATCGTGTCGAAGGCAAGCGATGACTTACCCGAGCCGGAAAGCCCGGTGATGACCGTGAGTCGATTCCGGGGAATTGCGACGGAGATGTTCTTGAGGTTGTGCTCGCGCGCCCCGCGGACCACTAGAAATTCCTGAGCCATAGCCCCGAAAGGTACCCGAAGCTCGAGCACGGGGTCAACCGGGGCTGTTGGCTATGAGCTATGGGCTGGGGGCCACATCTGTGGCAATGGCTTCCAGTTTCGGGGGGCGGCATCTACCATACGAAGCACTCGAAATCCTTTTCGCCGATTGCCAACAGCCCATAGCCAAAGCCATAGCCTTGATGCCACCTATCGGCCCCGACCCAACCAGCCAAGCGGATCAGACTCCCGGCGTGCTCCAGGCCGACTCACCGCCTCCGGCTCGAGACCGGAGCGTGGCTGAGCGGCGATTGCAGCAGGCCGTCGAGCTGGCGAGCGGAACGATGCCGGGAGACGCCGTTCGCCTCTACCGCGAGCTGCTCGAGCTGGAACCCGATCATGTGGAGGGCCGTCTTCAATTCGCTCGTCTACTCGACCGGCTCGAGGAGGCGGCCGACGCCGTCGAGGTGCTCTCGGACGGGCTCCGGCGGGCCCCGGATCAGACGGAGTTTCTCGTCTTGCGTGGCTCTATCCTGGGCCGCCTCCAGCGTTATCGCGAGGCCGAGGCCGATCTCCGGCGGGTACTTCGTCTTCACCCGTCCCACGCGCCTGCCCAGTTCGAGCTGGGCCTCCTGCTCTGGCGGCGAGGCCTGGTGCAAGAAGCCGCAGCTTCGTTTCACCGTGCACTCGAGTTCCAGCCGGACAATGCCAAGACCTACTACTACCTCGGGGACGCGCTCAACCAGGTGGGCGATCTGGGCGGTGCCAGAGCGGCCCTGGAACGAGCGCTTCAGGTGAACCCGCGCGACCCCAAGGCCTGTCACCTCATGGGACGGGTACTCGACCGGCTGAACCTTCCGGAGCAGGCACAGGAGATGTATCGCCGCTGCCGCGACCTCACCGGCCTGTGATTCGGGTCATCGTCGATGACCTGGCCACCACCACGGCAGACGCCGTCCTTCGACCAGCCGACGAAAGTCTGGGACCGCTCACCTCCGCCATGTCGAGGCTGGACGACCACGCGGGCCCGCGATTTGCCGAACAGAGACGCCTGACGACCCCTCTCAAAGCCGGCGCCGCCGTCGTTACCGGAGGCGGAGACCTCCGGGCCCCGTACGTGCTGCACGTCGTCATTCGGGATCCGGACACACGGGTCGGCCGGGACGTGGTCCGAAGGGCGCTGGTCTCGGCCTGGCAGCGGGCAACCGACTGGGAGCTGAGCACCATTGCGGCGCCCCTGGTCGGCGCCGGCCCCGGTCAACTGAGCCCGGAAGAAGCGGCGACCCTCCTGGCCGAGACATTCCCCACGGAGCAAACCGGCGCCCCGATGGAGCTGCACATCGTGGTGGAGCGCGAGGCTGATCGCGAGCAGGTCGAAGCCATCATACGGAGGATCGCTTGATCCGACTGGTCCAACTCACCAAACGATACGGCAAGTTCACCGCGGTGGACGGCATCGACCTGGTGATTCCCACCGGCGAGCTGTTTGGATTTCTGGGCCCGAACGGGGCCGGCAAGACCACCACCTTTCGGATGATCGCAGGCATCCTCCAGCCTACCAGCGGCACGGTCGAGATTGGCGGCATCGACATCATTCGCCGGCCGCTCGAGGCCAAGCAGCGGCTGGGCTTCATTCCCGACCGTCCCTTCGTGTATGACAAGCTGACCGGAGGCGAGTTTCTCCGTTTCGCCGCCGCGTTGTATGGCCAGGAAGGGCCCGCCATCGAGAGACGAATCGACGAGCTGCTCGAACTGTTCGAGCTCTCCCGCTGGAAGGACGAGCTCACCGAGACGTACAGCCACGGGATGCGGCAGAAGCTGATTATTTCGGGTGCCCTGGTCCACCGGCCCGAGGTGATCGTGGTCGACGAGCCGATGGTGGGCCTCGACCCCAAGAGCGCCCGCCTCCTCAAGGATCTGTTCCGCCAGTTCGTGGATCGCGGCGGCACCGTGCTGATGAGCACCCACACGCTCGAAGTGGCGGAGACGATGTGCGATCAGATCGCCATCGTACACGGTGGGAAGATCGCTGCCCATGGGACCATGGCCGAGGTGCGGGAA
>DASYVW010000583.1:0-4425 GCA_035936675.1 Gemmatimonadales bacterium | reverse complement strand
TAAGGTGGTCACGACATTTGCTCCCAGGGAGTGGGTGGATTCAGCATATTGCCGGGAGCCGCGGGGTGCGGCTCCTCGGCAGGCGAAGGCGTCGTACTAAGGAAGAACTGGCACCGATGCTGCTGAAGACTCACGCCGCGTGCTCCCGGATGGCCGCCGGGCTCTCGAGGATCACGCTGCCCGATCCACTGATGAGATACTCGGGGTACGCCGTCGATCCATGCTCGTGCAGGTCCAGCCCCTCGAGCTCCCCTTCGGGCGAGACCCGCAGCGTCCCAGTTGCCTTTACTGCGTACATAAGAACCATTGCCGCCGCAAACGTGGCCACAGTCACGGCCGCGCTCCCGATGAGCTGGGCTTTCAGGATCCCCACGCCGCCCCCGTAGAAGAGCCCGGTTAGCACGGTGGTGGTATCCGCGCCGATGGGCGTGGGCACGCCGTACTTTCCTGCGGCGAACAGCCCCAGGGAGAGCGTGCCCCAAATGCCGCAGGCCATGTGCACCGGAACGGCGCCAATCGGATCATCTACCCGGACATACTCCAGCACATCGATGGCCCAGACGACCACGAGCCCGGCTACCAGGCCGATCCAGAATGCGCCGCTGGGGTCCACCCAGTAGCAGGGGCAGGTGATCGCCACGAGTCCGGCAAGGAAGCCGTTCGTGGTGAGCGCCAGATCCCACTTCCGCGTCCTGACGTAGGAATAGACGAGAGACGTGAGGCCGGCCGAGCAGGCGGCCAACGTCGTGTTGAAGGCGACGCGGCCGATCCCGGCCATGTCCATCGCCGATAGGGTGCTGCCCGGATTGAAGCCGTACCAGCCAAACCAGAGGATCAGCCCGCCGGCGGCGCCGACGATCAGGTCGTGGGCCGGCAGGGGCCCACCCCCGTCACGCTTGAATATCCGGCCGAGCCGGGGGCCCAGAGCGATGGCGCCGGCCAGAGAGATCGCCCCGCCGATGGTATGGACCACCGTCGAGCCCGCGAAGTCGTGGAACGCGATGGGTCCCATCGTCGCCAGCCATCCGTCCGGTCCCCAGGCCCAGTGCCCGATGATCGGATAGATGAAGCCCGTGACGCCCACGCTGTAGAGCAGGTCGCCGATGAAGCCACAGCGCCCGATCATCGCGCCAGAGGTGATGGTCGAGCAGGTATCCGCAAAGGCGAACTGGAAAACCCAGAAGGCGAGCAGCGGGATGCCGGTGGAGCCGTAGGTCGCCGCCAACCCCTGCAGGGCGAATCCGGTGGTCCCGATGAACGGGGTGCCCGGCTCGAACATGAAGGCGAAGCCCCACAGCCAGAACGTGATGCCGCAAATGCAGGTATCGGCGATGCCCTCGACCAGAATGTTGACCGACTCCCGCGACCGTGCGAAGCCCGCCTCCAGCATGACGAAGCCCACCTGCATACAGAACACCAGGAAGGCGGCCACCAGCGTCCAGACAGTATTGATCGCGTTGATCGCCGCCATGGGATCCGGAGCCGCCGGGGCAGTAGCCTGGGCATCGAGCAGCTCCGGCAGGAACCAGTGGGTGATGAGGGTGAGCACGATGCCGAGCCCGATCGCCTTGCCGAGAAACAGCAGGGCGACGTGGCGGCGGATCTGCGGGTCGCTTGCGCTCCTGCGCAGACGAGCGGTGAGGGACGATAGGACCTCGATCATGGGACTCCTCGGGGGCCAAATGGAAATTGATAGCGATGGCGGACGCGTCAGCGCGCCTGCGCCAACCCCAGCGAATGCCGCTGGACGTTCTCGGCCGTCACCGGCGTCAGGGCTGCGCCATCGCGCTCCCCGGTCCGGATGCGAATGACACGATCGATCGGCTGGACGAAGATCTTGCCGTCCCCCACCGAGCCGGTCCGCGCTCCGGCGATGATAGCGTCAATGGTGGGCTCCACGAACGGCTCGGAGCACACCATCTCGATCTTCACCTTTTCATGGAATTCGAGCACGACGTTGGTGCCGCGCCGCACCGTCACAATGTCGCGCTCCCCGCCGTGGCCACTCACGCGGGTAATCGTGATGCCAGTGACGCCGGCGCGGAACAACGCCTCCTTGACGGCCGGTAGCCGCTCCGGCCGAATAACGCAGCTGATGAGCTTCATCGGGACTATCCCTTCGAAGGCGCAGGTGAACTCAAGCGTCGTAATAGAGAAAGAACTCGTACGGATGCGGCCGTAAATTCACCGGCGCGATGTCCTTGGTGCGCTTCATCGTGATCCAGGTCTCCAACACGTCGGGGGTGAAGACGTCGCCCTCGAGCAGGAAGGCCTGGTCCTTCTCCAGCGCGTCGATCGCCTCGCTCAGGCTTCCGGGCACTTGCTTGATCAGCTTCTTCCGCTCGTCGTGGATCTCGTAGAGGTCCTCGTCGATCGGCTTGGGCGGTTCCAACTTCCGCTTGATCCCGTCGAGGCCAGCCATGAGCATCGCCGCGAACGCCAGATACGGGTTGGCGGTCGGATCCGGGGCCCTGAACTCGACCCGCTTGGCCTTGGGGTTACTGGAGTACATCGGAATCCGGCAGATGGCCGACCGGTTCCGTGCCGAGTACATCAGGTTGACCGGGGCCTCAAAGCCGGGTACCAACCGCCGGTAGCTGTTGGTGGTCGGCGCGCAGAGGCCAAGGAGCGCCGGCGCGTGCGCGATCAAGCCGCCGATGTAGTGCCGGGCGGTCTCCGAGATGAGCGCGTAGCCATTCTCGTCGAAGAAGAGCGGGTTGTCTCCCTTCCAGAGTGACTGGTGCACGTGCATGCCCGAGCCATTGTCGCCGAACAGTGGCTTGGGCATGAACGTCGCCGTGAGCCCCAGGTTATGGCACACGTTCTTGACGATGTACTTGTAGGTCAGGAGCCGGTCCGCCGTCTGCACCAGTGACCCGAAGCGGATGTCGATCTCCGCCTGACCCGCGGTCGCCACCTCGTGGTGCTGCACCTCGACCGGGACCCCCGCCTCGATCAGCGCGAGCATGATCTTGGAGCGGACATCCTGCAGCCGGTCCACCGGCGGCACGGGGAAATACCCTTCCTTATGCCGGGGACGGTGGCCCAGGTTGGGTACGCCGTTCCGGCCCGAGTTCCACACTCCCTCGTCCGAATCGACGTGGTAGTAGCCCTCGTTGGCGGTTTGATCGTACCGGACCGAGTTGAAGATGAAGAACTCGGCTTCCGGTCCCCAATAGGATGTCGTGGCGATCCCGGTGGTCTTGAGATACTCCTCGGCCTTGAAGGCAATGAACCTCGGATCCCGGGAATACGGCTCCAGCGTCACCGGATCGTAGATGTCGCAGGTGAGCGAGAGGGTAGGGACCGATAGCACCGGATCCACGAACGCAGTCGAGACGTCGGGGAGCAGGAGCATGTCGCTCTCGTTGATCGCCTGAAACCCTCGGATGGACGACCCATCGAATCCGAGCCCCTCCCGGATCATGGCCTCGTCCAGGGTGGCGGCGGGAATCGAAAAGTGCTGCCACGTGCCGGGGAGGTCGCAGAACTTCACGTCCACTACCAGAATGTTCTTCGCCTTGATCAGGTCCAACACTTTCTGAACTTCACTGCTCGTGGACTTGCGGGCTGAGGCAGTGGGTCGGACGGTCGTCGCCATGGGACTCTCTCGGGATCGGGTTTCAGTTCGGGATCGAGTTCGCACAAAGACGATGCCCCTGCGTTGAATCATCGAACGCAGGGGCATCGGGTGAGCACGCTATCTACTCAGGCCTAGGTCCAGGCGGTTCGATCAGGGGCAGGCGCCGGTTTCGCCGGAAAGCCGCCGGGCTGGGCGGCTGCGGGAAGGGCTTGAGTGAGGCTGGCTGACGCATGACTACCCCTGATTGCTGGAGGACGATCTGCTCCGGACAGTATATGGAGTGGTACTGCGGCTGTCAAGACAATTGTGTAGGTTATGCAAAGAAACAAGGTCAGTTGTGCAGAATCGCTCCAGTTCAGGGCCTTGAATAGCAATAAGGCTGCATGTTGTGCGCGAATATTAGAGCAGTCCATGTGCTAAGGAACAGCCTAGTCCTTTCAGACCAACGAGTTAAGCTTCAGCCTCTCATGTCCCAGCCCCCTGTTGCGCCGGAACATCCGCCACACCCTCGCTTCCGGCGCTCCATCCCGCCGGTTCGAGGACGCCGCGCGATTCTCCTGGTGGGCTTACTCCTCCTCGGTGCGGCTGCGGCCGTCTGGTACTTCTTCTTCAACCCGAGACTCCTGTTCACCAATGAGCTCGCCGCACCCGTCCGCCTGGCTGCGGACCAGCAGGCGCCGCTCACCCTCGCGCCTGGAGAGACGGTCCGCCTCGCAACGCCACGTGGTCGGGCGATGGTAGCGCTGTGGGAGCTGGTGCGCCCGTTCTCGGCCGACGGCCGGCCGATGGGGAGTGAAGTGCGGGGATCGGTGGTGCTACGGGACCCCAGCGGAACGATACGG
>DASYVW010000582.1:0-1637 GCA_035936675.1 Gemmatimonadales bacterium | reverse complement strand
TCCAGATGCCGGATGAAACGCCGCGGATCCTGAAGAGCGCCGACATCGCGCGCATCATGCGCCTGCTGCCGCATCGCTACCCCTTCCTGCTGATCGACAGGATGATCGATCTTGACGGCGAGCAGTCGGGAACCGGCATCAAGAACGTCACCATCAACGAGCCGTTCTTCCAGGGCCACTTCCCGAACCACCCGGTCATGCCGGGCGTGCTGATCATCGAGGCGATGGCTCAGGTGGGTGGCATGCTGCTCCTCGGCACCATCGAGGATCCCGACCAGAAGGTGGTCTACTTCATGTCGCTCGACAATGTGAAGTTCCGCCGGCCGGTACTCCCGGGAGACCAACTGCGCTGCGATCTGGAGATGCTGCAGAACCGGGGCAGGACCTGCCGAATGAAGGGTATGGCCTACGTGGATGGCCAGGTGGTGGCGGAAGCGGAGATGATGGCACGCGTGGTGGATCGGTGAGCACGCTGATTCACCCCACCGCGATGGTGGACCCCCTGGCCGAGATCGGCGTGGGAGTGAGAATCGGGCCCTACGCGATCGTAGGACCCCAGGTCACCGTCGGCGACCGATGCCGCATCGGCCCGCGGGCCACCCTGCAGCAGAACGTGCGGTTGGGGGAGGGCGTATCCGTCGGTGATGGGTCGATCCTGGGTGGCGACCCGCAGGACCTCAAGTACGACGGCGAAGAAACCTGGGTCGAGATCGGGCCCGGCACCATCATCCGCGAGTATTCCACGATCAATCGCGCCACCGCGGCAACCTACAAGACCACGGTGGGCGCTCGTTGCTTCATCATGACGTACGTGCACCTCGCCCACGACTGTCGGGTCGGAGACGATGTGGTGATCGCGAACGCCACCCAGTGCGCCGGCCACGTCACCATTCACGATCGAGCCATCCTCAGCGGACTCAACGCGGTCCATCAGTTCGTCACTATCGGAACGTACGCATTCGTGGGTGGTGGGTCACGGGTGAATCAGGACATTCCACCGTACGTCAAAGCGGTAGGAAATCCGATGGAGCTGTACGGACTCAACTCGATCGGGCTCCAGCGGGCCGGGTTTCCCGGAGAGACCATCGCCGCGCTCAAGCGGGCATACCGGCTCTTCTTCAACTCCGATCTCAATCTGTCGCAGGCACTGGAGCGGGCCCGCGCGGACCTGCCGCCGCTTCCCGAGGTCGAGCGCTTCCTGGCCTTTGTCGAATCGAGCGAGCGAGGCGTGCCCGCGTGAGCCCACGGCTGCCCGTCGGCGTCATCGGGGTCGGCGCGCTGGGACAGCACCACGCCCGCCACCTGGCCGGTCTCGACGAGGTACGGCTGGTGGGCGTGTACGATGCCGATCGGGCCCGGGCGTCCCAAGTCGCGAGCGGGCTATCCACCGTTGCCTTCACCGACATGGACGATCTGCTGCGCCAGGTGGAGGCGGTCACGGTTGCGGTGCCCACGCCGGCGCACGCGGAGGTCGGCTCTCGCGCGCTCGATCTGGGTGTCCCCGTGCTCATGGAGAAGCCGCTCGCAGTGACGTTGGCCGAGGCGGACCATCTGATCGCCTCCGCCAGGCGGCGACAGGTGCAGCTCCAGGTAGGGCACATCGAGCGGTATAATCGGGCGCTCCGGGCGGCAGAACC
>DASYVW010000581.1:0-3803 GCA_035936675.1 Gemmatimonadales bacterium | reverse complement strand
AGCCCTCGGCACGTTCGGGTTGGTGTTTGTGGGAGCTGCCGTCGTCGTGGTCAACGGCGGCTTCCCTAACAGCGGCATCGGGCTTCTGGGCATTGCCCTGGCCCACGCGGTCGTGCTGTCGGTGATGATTACCGCGACGATGACCATATCCGGTGGCCACCTGAACCCCGCGATCACTCTCGGATTGCTGGCCACCCGGCGCATCAGCGCCGGCTCGGCCGCAGCGTACGTTGTCACCCAGCTCGCGGCGGCGGTGGCCGGCGCCTTTCTGGTGAAGGCCCTGCTTCCCGTCGGCGCGGTGCGGAGCGCGCTGGTTGGCGTGCCGGTCATCGCTGGGTCCATGTCGCTGAGCCAGGCAATCGGCCTGGAGCTGATCCTGACCTTCTTCCTGATGTCGGCGGTATACGGGACCGCAGTCTCACCCGATGCTCCCCGGGTTGGCGGATTCGGGATCGGTCTGGTCCTTCTGTTCGACATCCTGGTCGGCGGGCCGCTCACCGGCGCGGCAATGAACCCGGCACGAGCATTCGGGCCGGCCCTGGTTTCGGGTGAGTGGGTGGGACATGGCGTCTACTGGGTGGGACCGATTGCGGGGGCGGTTCTGGCTGCATTGCTGTGGGAGCATTTCCTGATGCCCCGCGTCCCCCAGCGGCGGCGGCGAACGGATTAGTCAGGTCCGGAGAAGACTTTCCTCGCCTTCTGCCAGAGCCTCATCCAATAGCCTACCAGAATCAGGGTGGCGACGACGTAGGCGGCGATGAGGTACTCACCATTCCGCGGCGGCTCAGCCAGCATCGCGCGCCTCCTCCTGTAACTCCTCGGCCAGCATCAGCCCATACCGGGTCATCACGAAGCCCAGGTACAGCACCGTGAACACGGTGAACGAGATCAGCAGAGTCCGCAGCATCTCCGGAGGAAGCGAGGGCGCGCTGGGCTTGAGCACGATCGGCTGCGGATGCAGGGTGCGAAACAGGTACACGCTCAGGTGGATGAAGGGCACCAGCAGCATCCCCAGAATGCCGACCACCGCGCTGAACCTCGCCCGTTCGGACGGATCGTGGACCGCTGCCCGCAGCGCGAGGTATCCGACGAATAGAAAGAAGAGGAATAGCGTCAGCGTGAGCCTCGCATCCCAGGTCCACCAGGTGCCCCAGATCGGCTTGGCCCAGATCGGGCCCGTCGTCAACATGACCGCGCTGAACGCCACGCCTGCGTTGGCCGATGCGGCGGCGAACCGGTCGAGCCGGGGATCGTGCAGCCAGAGGTACAGGATGCTCGCCAGCCCGACGAGGGAGAAAGCCAGGAGTGCGTTCCACGCCGCCGGCACGTGGAGGTAGAAGATCTTCTGCGCGAGCCCCTGTCGCGCCTCGATCGGAGTGAACCCCAGCGCCAGTACGTACACCCCAGCCAGCCCGACCAGCCCCAGGAGACTCAGCGCGAGCCCGCGGCGTACGATGCGGCGCGCCGGCGCGAGCGCTGCGTCGGACCCATTCATTCGTCCACCACCGCGGAGAAGGTGAGCACGCAGAGCGTCACGAACACGATGTCATAGACGGCGAGTAACCTAAGCCAGCCCCACATCTCACTCAATGGACGCGCTGCCAGCAAGCGGGAGGTGACCTGCACGGCGCCGATGAGCGGCGGCACCATGAAGGGTAAAAGCAGCACCGGCAGCATCAACTCCGCAAACCTGGTGCGCACTGCCATCGCGCTGAAGATGGTCCCGACGGCAACGAAGCCGATCGTGGCCAACGCCGTCACGGCGAGGACTCCGGGCAACGCCCGTCCGAGACTCACGTTGAAAAAGAGGGTGAACAGCGGCAAGGTGACGAGCTCGACCGTCCCGACGAAAGCCAGATTGGCGAGAAGCTTGCCGAGAAAGAGCGCCTCGCGAGACACCGGCGCGAGCAGCAGGCCGTCCAGCGCTCCATTCTCGCGCTCGACGTTGAATGCCCGGTTGAGCGCCACGATCGCGGCCAGCGCGAATGTCACCCAGAGCACGCTGGGGGCCAGATCGGACGCGGCGAGCACGGTGGGGTCGCGGGCAAAGTTGAACACCACCAGCACCAGCGCCGCAAAGACGAGCGCGGAGAGCAATGCCGTCTTGCTCCGGAGCTCGGCCCGGATGTCCTTGGCTGCGATCGCGAGAGCAAAACGGATTGCGTCAGGCACCGGCGAGCCTCTGGTAGCGAGGCAGGAAGGCCTCCAGCGTTCCCGACCGGGGCTCGTCCGCCGCCCATCGCCCCTGGATCAGCACCGCCACGCGGGACGCCAGCTCCCACGCATCCGAGAGGTTGTGAGTGACCAGCACCAGCCCGAGGCCCTTGGACAGGCGCAGCTGAAGGTCATTCCGGAGACGGCCCGAAGCCCTGGCATCGAGGCCGGTAAACGGCTCGTCCAGGAGGAGAACCCGCGGATCGTGCAGCGTGCTGCGAGCAATTGCGGCACGCTGGATGAGACCCCGGCTGAGGCGCCTCGGGAGCTCGCCGGCCCGGTCGGCAAGACCAGCCGCGTCGAGTGCCGCCCGCGCCACCTCGACCGGCCGCTCGAGCAGGTAGAGCCTCGCCGCCAGCGTGAGGTTCTCCAGCAGGGTCAGGTCGTCGTAGAGCAGGGACTGGTGGGAGAGGAATCCGACGGCGCGACGGGCGTGGTGGGTGCCTCGGCCGAGCGGCTGCCCCAGGAGGCGGACCTCGCCCGCGGTCGGCCGCATCAGGCCGGCCAGGAGCCGCAGCAGTGTCGTCTTGCCGGCCCCGTTTGGGCCGATGACCGCCAGGGCCTCACCCGGGCCGAGCGACAGGTCTATGCCGTGGAGAATGCGGACTCGCCCGAAGCTGCGATGGAGTCCGCGAGCCTCGAGCAGGAATGCGCCGTCATGAGACGGCATCGATCCGCGCGCCGAGCTCGTCGAGGCGGAATGGTTTGACGATGTAGCCGGAATGAGGGAGATCCAGGACCTTGAGCTGGGGCTCAATGCTCATGTACGCCGTGGTGATGATAACGGGGAGCTCGGGCCGGCTCAGCCTGATGCGTCGCAGAAGGTCGACCCCATCGGTATCCGGCAGCCGCATGTCCAGGACGGCCACGTCAGGCTCGTGCTGCTCCAGCTGTTCCAGCGCTTCGGCGCCGGTTGAGGCGAAGACCAGATCGTACCGTGGATTGAATGCCCGCTCATAACTCAATCGAAGCGCAGGCTCGTCCTCGACGATCAAGACGCGCCGGCGGCGCTTTCCCTTGTTCATTTCCTTGACTCCGCAGCCAGTACCCCCGGAGGGGACAGGGGGACAGGAGGAACCTGTGCTCGGGGGGTACTCTAACCAATTAAAGGAGAGCCGTCCATCCCGAAGTGGAGCCGTAGGCGACATGATACAAAGGCGGGAACCGCGGCCCGCCGCCGGGACCCTCAGGCGGCGGCGGATTCGAGCTGGAAGAGGTCGTCGAGCTTGGTGAGCACCAGCAGGAAGCGGATCTCGTCGCTGAGGTTCCGAAGGACGACGTGCTGACGGCGCTCTGCTGCCCGGCGCTGGATCAACATCAGCGCACCCAGCCCGGCAGAGTCTACGTGGCGGGTGCGCCCGAGATCGATCACCAGGCGTCCCACACCCTCGGGCATCTCCTCGAGCAGCCTGACGGCGGCCTTCCGGATCTCGACCCTGGTATCCAGGCCGAGTGTCTCCGGTGCTGCCATCCCGCGCTCTGCGTCGTGCGTGGTCCTCATCTCTCCTCCTTCGGCACCGAGCTATCTCAGCACTGGTACGGTCGACCAGGCGAGACCTCTAGTTTTGCGGCCCCGAATCACTCCGGGT
>DASYVW010000580.1:0-6929 GCA_035936675.1 Gemmatimonadales bacterium | reverse complement strand
CTGCATGGCGGAGAGACTGCCCATCCCGCGGATCATCTTGAACCGGCGGCCCTCAGCCAGCACCGATTCGCCCGGGCTTTCCTCGGTGCCGGCCAGCATCGAGCCCATCATGACGGAGGACGCCCCAGCGGCCAGCGCTTTCACCGCGTCGCCGGAATACTTGACGCCGCCATCGGCGATGATGGGAACATCATCGGCGCCGCGCAGGGAATCGAGGATGGCGGTAACCTGGGGAACACCGACGCCGGTTACGACCCGCGTGGTGCAGATGCTTCCCGGGCCGATCCCGACTTTGACCGCGTCTACCCCGCGCTTAACCAGCTCGCGCGCTCCCGCCTCCGTGGCCACGTTCCCGGCGACCAGCTGGATATCGGGGAATGCGTCCCGCAGCTGATCGACAGTGCCGAGCACCCCCTCGCTGTGGCCATGGGCCGAGTCCACGACGATGACGTCGGCGCCGGCGGACACCAACGCTCGGGCACGCACTATTGCGTCAGGCCCGCCACCCACTGCGCCGGCAACCCGCAGCCGGCCATGCTGGTCCTTGTTGGCGAGCGGATGTTCCCGCCGCTTGAAGATGTCCTTGACGGTAATGAGCCCCTTGAGCACGCCTTGGGCATCCACTACCGGGAGCTTCTCGATTCGATGCTTGGCCAGAATCCGCTCGGCCTCGTCCAGATCGGTGCCGACCGGTACCGTCACCAGCTTGTCCTTGGTCATCACGTCACGGATCGGCTGGTCGAGATTGCGCTCGAACTGAAGGTCCCGGTTGGTGATGATCCCCACCAGGCGCCCCTGCCCGTCGACGATCGGCACACCGGAGATCTTGAAGCGCCGCATCAACGCCGCGGCCTCTCGCAGCGGGCGGTCGGGGCCAAGGGTGATCGGGTTCAGAATCATCCCGCTCTCGCTGCGCTTGACCCGGTCCACCTCGGCGGCCTGCCGCTCGACGGTCATGTTCTTGTGGAGCACGCCGATTCCGCCGGCGCGTGCCATGGCGATGGCCATGTCTGCCTCGGTGACGGTATCCATGGCAGCAGAGACGAGCGGGATGTTGAGGGAGATGGTGCGGGTGAAGCGGGTGGCCGTGATGACGTCGCGCGGATGGACGGCCGAATGCCGGGGGACGAGAAGCACGTCGTCGAAGGTGAGTCCGACCTTGGGACGGATCACGCTCATGTACACCCTCGGAGCGCGGCGGCTCCCGCCTGCGTCATATGCACGACGGCCCACCGGCGCCTCGAGCGGGCGATCGGCGGGCCTGGATTCCAGCGGTCCATCTACAAGAGTAGCGGCCGGTTGCGGCGAAATCAAGCGCGCCGCGACCGGCGCCGCCAGACGAGATATATCGGGATGCCCGTGGCTACGATCAACAAACCAAGAGCCGAGAACTTCCGCTGCTGAGGGTCGGCCAGCAGGACGACCAGCAGGAATGCGTTGGCGCAGATGTAGAGCGCCGGCAGGAGCGGGAAACCGAACGCCTTCACCGGTCGAGGGAGGTCGGGGCGAAGGCGCCGGAGCCGGAACAATGAGACTGTCGTAAGCAGATAGAAGATCAGAGTTGCGAAGACGACGTAATTCAGTAGCTCATTATAGGTGCCGCTTATGCACAGCACCGATGCCCACAATGCCTGGGCGATCAGCCCGAACACCGGTGTGCGGTAGGTCGGGTGCAGCTCGCCGGCTTTGTCGAAGAAGAGCTGGTCCCGCGCCATGGCGTAGTAAACCCGGGGACCGGACAGGATCAGCCCGTTGTTGCAGCCGAAGGTGGAGAGAAGAATCGCCACCGCCATGATCGTGGCGGCTCCGGCACCAAGCGCTACCTCGATGGCGGCCGTGCCAACCCGGTCTTGCGCCGCGTACTGGATTCCCCGGGCCAAGGCGTCGGTGCCGTTGTGATCGCCATGAAATGGGAGAATGTTCAGGTACGCCACGTTGGCCAGGATATAGAGCCCGCACACCATCCCGGTGCCGAGAGCCAGCGCTCGTGGAAGATTCTTGGTGGGATTCCGCACCTCGGCAGCCGCAAAGGTCACGTTGTTCCATGCATCTGCCGAAAACAGCGAGCCGACCATCGCCGCACCGATCACCGGCAAAACTGCCAGGGTCCAATTCCCGGTGCCCCAGAAGTTGGAAAAGTTGGCGGCGGCAACATCGGGCCGGCGGAATAGCGTGAGCCCGAGCAGCACCAGCGCCGCCAGCGCCCCGATCTTGGCAACGCTGAAGACGGTCTGGACGGCCGCACCCAGGGTGACCCCTCGAATGTTCAGCAGGGTGAGCACCACGATCATGACGATCGCCACCACTCGCTGGGGAGAGAGGCCGAGCTGGATTGCGTCGGCGGCACCGGGGAGATGAAGCTGGCCCAGCGGAAGGAAGACATCGGGCGTGACGCCGGGTACCAGGACGCCCAGAAACTTGCCGAACGCTACCGCCACGGCCGCAATGGTCCCGGTCTGGATCACCATGAAGAGAGTCCAGCCGTACAGAAATCCCGCCGCCGGGGATAGTCCCTCCCGGAGAAAGACGTACTGCCCACCCGCCCGAGGCATCATCGCCGCCAGCTCGGCGTAGGCCAGGGCGCCGGTGACGGTCATCGCGCCGGTGATCACCCAGACCAGCAGCAGCGCCCCGGGTCCCCACGACGACACCTGTCGGGAGATGTCGGCCGAGACGATGAAGATCCCGGAGCCGATCATGGACCCGACCACCAGGGAGATGGCGGCGAGCGGGCCGATGCCACGGATGAACTCGGCGGGGGCGGAGGTTTGAGGCTTAGCCTTTACTGGTGCGGCCATGGAGTTCGCTTCGCTCAGAATGACAGAGTGGGCTCAGGGTGACAACTTCGTTTGTTCGGGCGCTTGATCCACCGAATCGACGCGCGGCCCGCTCTCAGCCGCCTTGACCGCCTCATCCACCACAGCCTGTCCCGCAGCCGCGAGTCCCTTCATGACCTTCGCCGCGCTATCCATCAGGCCCATCGTTCCGCTGATGGCCTGAATCGGCAGCTTCCCAGCTCGCATGGTGTTTTCCACTGTCTCGGTGATCTTGGCCAGGATACCGCCCGGCTGCCCCCGCTCGGCGTACTTGCTGTTGAGGAACTCGACGAAGTCGAGAACCTGGTACCCGCGCTCGTCGTTGAGGGTCTCGAGGAGGCGGTTGATCCGCTGCTTGAGGAGATCGTTCATATGAGGGCTATGGGCTATGAGTCTACTCAACAACTCGCGACACGTACTCAACAATCGGAGTCGTCAGATACTTCGACCTTGCCGCCTTGATGGTGACCCGGAGTGTCATCTCCTGCAACGCCGCAGCCGTCCGGAACTCGGCTGCTTGGGCATCCGACACGGTCACGTAGACGAACCCTGGCTCGGGCAACGGCCCCCGGGTCAGCAGATAATTCTGGCCCTTAGGCATCTCGGTACGGAGCTCATCTGCCGTCTGCACCGCGATGAGCTGGAGTCGCCACTCCACGGTTCGGCCGAGATAGCGTGAGGGATCGGATCGCACCTCGGCAGCCGTGACCGTGGTGACGGTGGCTCCGGATGCGGACTGGAGATCGCCGGCGCGCACCCAACCCTCGAGCTGTACCCGAACCCATTCGCCAGAGCGGCCAAGGACCCGGGTGGCTGTCCCGGCCTGCACGGTGCCGAACTGGGCGGCCTCCGGGGCGGCATACACCGCCGTTTCCCGGGCAGCCTCGACCCGATCCGGGTCGGCGGCTGGCTTGCCGGGAGCGGACGGCGGTGCTGGCGGGCTGGACGCAGGCGGTGCCGCGGTCCCCTGGACGAGCGGAGTGTCCGCCGAGACCTCCGGCGAGATCGCGCCGGACTCGATGGGAGCGATAGCCTCTCGCGGGATCCAGCCGTCCCGGCTCACGTGAATCCAGCCGGGCCGGGTCTCGAGTTTCCGGAGGAGGGTACCTGATCGGGCCCGCCCAATCACCTCGCCGTTGGGTTCCCGTCTGATGTTCTCCCCCTCACCTGGGGTGACCACCAGGTCGTAGCCATCCCGCCGGCTAGCGGCGGTGGACCGGCTGAAAATCCATCCCTCGACCACCACCTCATACCAGGCGCCCCGAGCTCTCCTGGTTTGCACCGAGGTACCGGCTGGCAACGAGAACAGCGCTATCCCATCGGGCTCCTTTCGGAGCCTGGCGTCGGCGGAGATTTGGGTTGTGTGTTGGGCGACCAGCGGGAAGGGGAAGAGCAGCCACAGTAGCGTGATGCAGGCTGGTAGCCGGTCGAAGCCGGGACTAGATTGCGGCGCGTAAATCACAGTGGCGCATTGTAGAACACGCGGAGACCCATGTCAAACGGAAGCGCTCCCCGGGTTGCCCTGGTAGTTCTCGACGGCTGGGGCTACCGACCGGAGCGCGAGGGCAATGCCATCGAGTTGGCCTCTACCCCGACCTGGCAACGGCTCTGGCGTTCCTACCCCCGGACCCTGCTCTCGGCCAGCGGCCTCGCCGTGGGTCTTCCAGAAGGCCAGATGGGGAACAGCGAAGTCGGCCATTTGAATCTCGGCGCCGGCCGGGTGGTGCCGCAGGACCTTGTCCGAATCTCCCAAAGCATTCAAAGCGGCAAGTTTCATGAGATCGACCAGTTGGTGCAGCTCTGCGAGGGGTTGCGCCAGACCGGCGGCACGTTGCACCTCGTGGGTCTGCTCGGTCCCGGGGGGGTTCACGCGCTCGATCGTCATCTGCTTGCCTGCGTCGAGCTCGGCATTCGGCACAGGGTGCAAGCCATTGCTATTCATGGGTTTCTGGATGGCCGCGACTCCGCTCCCACGCTCGGCGCCGAGGTCGTGCGCACCCTGCTGATGGACATGCGGCGAATCGCCGGCAGCAAGGTGGACATCGCCACCCTCACGGGGCGCTATTATGGAATGGACCGGGACCGGCGTTGGGAGCGCACCAAGCTGGCCTATGACGCGATGGTTCGGGGCGCAGGCACTCCCGTCGAGCACCCGGTGCTGGCAGTCCAGGCAGCCTACCAGCGGGGCGAAACGGACGAGTTCATCCATCCTCTAGTTCACGTGAGGAATGGAGCGCCCGTTGGCACCATGCGCGATGGCGATGGGGTCTTCTTCTTCAATTATCGCAGCGATCGGATGCGCCAGATCGTCGCTGCGCTCGCGGTCGACGGCTTCGACGGCTTTGACGTCAGCGACCGCCCGCGTCTGTCCTGCGTCACCATGACGCAGTATGACCAGACCTTTGCCATTCCCCAGGCATTCCCGCCGTTCAGCCTGGCGCACATCCTTGCCGAGGTGCTCGCGGAGCAAAACCGCACGCAGTTCAGGACCGCGGAAACCGAGAAGTACCCCCACGTCACCTATTTTTTCAACGGTGGTTACGAGCCGCCATATCCTGGAGAAGAGCGCTGCCTGATCCCCTCGCAGCGGGTTGCGACCTACGATCTTGCTCCCGAGATGAGCGCCGTCGGCATCACGGACGCGCTATGCCGCACCATCGAGGCCGGCACGCACGACTTCCTCCTGTGCAACTACGCCAACGCGGACATGGTCGGCCACACCGGCGTTCTCCCAGCCGTCATCCGCGCGGTGGAGACAGTGGATCAGTGTCTCACTCGGGTGCTGACGAGTGCTGAAAAGGCCGGGGCCAGCGTCATCATCACCGCGGATCACGGTAACTGCGAGATGATGATCGATCCGGCGACAGGCGGGGTTCATACCGCCCACACCACGAACCCGGTGCCCCTGGTGGCCGTAGGCGCGAACCGGGTTTCGCTCCGGCCCGGTGGAGCACTGCGCGACGTAGCCCCGACGGTACTGGGGCTGCTGGGAATCGAGCAACCCCCGGAGATGACCGGCCGCGACCTGAGAGAGTGTGACTAGATGAGGATATTGCTTGTGTTGGTGTTCTTCGCATTCGGAGTCCCTGCTGTCTCGGCGCAAGTGGGCCATCCACCCCGCTCCTCGCCATACCGCGACATCCGGAAGGGCCATACCTTCACGGTTCTCGGGGGCTACTTCTCGGGTGATGGAGGACAGTTCAACATCGGCCCCCATGATGGCGCCGTCTTCGGTGTGCGCTACGACGTCCGAACCGGCGGAACCATTCAGCTCGGGCTCGGCGTTGCCCACGGCAACCTGAAGCGATTCATCGTCGATCCGTTTGTGCCCCTGGCCAGTCGCAAGACCGGCCCGGTTAGGCAGTCGGTCACCTTTGCCGACGTGACGATCCAGTTCAACCTCACCGGCGGCAAGAGTTGGCACCGGATCGCGCCTTTCGTCGCGGCGGGCGCCGGTTTGGCCCTGGCCGGCGGCACCCCGGCCGACACCAGCGCCTATGATTTCGGCCGCAAGTTCTACTTCACCCCCGGCGCCGGCGTTCGGGTCTTCCTCTCCGACCGCATTCACCTGCGGGCTGAGGCCAAAGCCACCTTCTGGAAGCTCAATTATCCGGCGACATTTGAGAGTGCGCCGGTGGCGGAGCCGACAACCCCGGCGGTGATCACCGACGGCAAGCTCACGGAGTGGACCAGCAGCTCGTGGCTCCAGATCGGGCTGGGCTATTCGTTCTCGCCCTAGCGATGGCGGCTTCTCTCACCCGAACGGTCAGCTTCCATGCTTTGCACCGATACTACCGGGCCAACTGGAGCGAGTCTCGTAACCGCGAGGTATTCGGTCCGCTGGCCGACCCGCCGGGACATGGGCACGATTATCAATGCGCCGTCACTGTCGCCGGGCGATTGGACGAGACCGGCATGATTGTGGATCTCGCGCTCCTCGATCGGATTCTTCAGGAGGAGGTTCTGACGCCGTTTGCCGGGAAGCATTTCAACCTCGACGTGCCGGCGTTCGCCTCCGGGCGACCGCTGCCCACCTGCGAGGCCATCGCCGCGTATCTCTTTCGCCGCATAGCTGCCCGGCTGCCGAATGGGGTCGCGCTCGAGCGGGTGCGC
>DASYVW010000579.1:0-2278 GCA_035936675.1 Gemmatimonadales bacterium | reverse complement strand
AATCCCCAGTGCCGATGATGTAGCCATGCTCATATTCCTTGACGAACGCGGCCGAATCTTCGTGGAAGAAGCGGGCCAGGCCCATGTCGAGCACCTTGACCACGCCCTGGCGGTCGAGCAGCAGGTTGCCGGGCTTGATGTCGCGATGAACCAGGCCGCATGACTGGGCCTCCGATAGCGAGTGGCAGACCTGGCGAAGCAGATAGATGGCCCGCTCGGACGGAATGGGCCCGAAGCGCCGGAGGAGCGAGTCGGCATCGAGACCGTCGAGCAGCTCCATGACGTAGTAGAAGGCGCCGTCGTCGGCCATCCCGAAATCGAAGAGCTCCACCGTATGGGGTGAGCGGAGGCGGGCGATCACCTGGGCTTCGCGCTCGAATCGGCGGACTGCTTCCTCCGACACTCCGGCCCGGCCATCCCCGGCGGAGGAGGGCCGGATGAGCTTGATGGCGGCGGGCCTGCTCAGCATGCGATGCCGGGCCCGCCAGACCTCGCCCATCCCCCCCTCTCCCAGCTTTTCCTCCAGGCGGTAGCTCCCCAGCTCGCGCGCGCGCTTGACCTCGGTACCCAGCTGGTAGACTACGCGGGCGCCCACGTAGGCCATGCCCACCACGAGCAGATAAGGAAACACCAGCCCGAAGAAGAATTGGGCCGGGTCGATCCTGAATGAGGTGAAGCCGGACGCGATCATGAGCCCGATGATGACGGGGACCGAGCTGACCGATGCCAGGGCGGCCAACAGCGCCCGGCGCGGCGCGGTTGGCACGACGACCGTGAACAGCACCACCCATACGGCGACCCACGAGAGTCCCATGTAGCCACCGTGCATCTCCAGTCCCATCGGGTCGCCGAACTCGGCTGCCGCGATGGCGTAGCTGCTGGCAATCTCGAATGCCAGGCCGAGGTTCATCGCCGTGGGAAGCGGCAGGCGCGGGCTCCGGATCACCGCCGCGACGAGCAGCCCTATCAGGATCCCGATCACGCCGGGACCCCACTGCACGAAGCTCCCGAGGAATAGGGCCCGATCGCCCGGAAACAGCAGCGCCGGAAAGATGCCGGCCATGAAGAAGACGAACGCGTACAGCAGGGCGAGGACGCGGAGGCGTCCGGCAGACTGGCTGAGCAGATCGGTCGGGAATCCCGACGAGATCCCTCGAGCGGCCGAGTCACGCCTGTCGGGGTGCATGAGAGTGACGTGCTCGTTCATGCCGAGACTCCGGGCGTTACGCTGCTCCTTCGGCCCAGATCAGGCCTTGTTTCTCGCCATGAGTGCAAAGATGAAGCCGAACAGAGCAGCCCCGCACGCCGCCCCACCGCCGGATAACCCGACAACATCAACCATCCTCACATTGGGAGAGAAGTGAAAAAGATTATGAGAAAACCGAAACAGAGTAGTGACTCCGATGAAGAAGATCATGGCCATGACGGCGAGATTGGGTCTTGAGCGCTCCATGATTGCTCCCTTTCTATGCAAACCGGATGTTCACGAAGTCGGGCGAGCGCGCATCGACCTCAATCGTCGGCAATAGACCTAACGACTTGCGCATCAGCTGCAGGCGATCATGTCGGTCCCGCACGAACTTACGTTCCGCAACCCGCTCGAGGGCCCTACTCATCCCTTCGGTCCAGGCGGAAGGTGCCCCTGACTCCCTGCTCGAAGGCTCCTTCAGGGAGGAACTGTCGCAAGCGCGTCACGAAACGCGCTTGTTTCCCCACCACGTAGCGCAGTCGTGGTGTCCTGCTGGCGGCGATCTTGAGTACCGCATCCGCAACCAACTCCGGGCCTGGACCATTCCTTTCGGAGGCCTGGATGGCATCGAGGGCCCGGCGCCGCCACGGGTCATACTCCGCGATCCGCCCCACTGCCACCTGACGGTTGTTCATCATGGGCGTCCTGAGAAACCCGACCTCGATCTGCGACACGCGAATATTGAAGGGACTCAGTTCAAGACGCAGCGCCTCGGTATACCCCTCCAAGGCGAACTTGCTGGCGGAATAGATGCCCATGAACGGAATCGGTGAAAGACCGGCCAGGGAGGTCACATTGATGATCTGCCCAAGCTTCTGCCGGCGCATCAGCGGTAGCACCGCCTTCACCATTCTGACGACTCCGAAGAAATTAGTCTCGAACTGAGCCTTGGCTTCGTCCAGCGAGACTTCTTCCAGAGCGCCGGCGAGTTCGTAGCCGGCGTTGTTGACCAGGATATCGACCCGGTCCACGAGACTTGAAACGGCGCTCAGACAGGCCGCAACCGAGTCATCGGAGCGCACATCCAGC